>JANLYU010000345.1:0-8877 GCA_031365785.1 Flavisolibacter sp.
GATGAATATGACAGAAGTTTTTTGAAGTTGAGCCCAGACATTGCGGTGATCACAGCGCTGGATGCTGATCACCTCGACATATATGGCGATGAAAAATCTATGCAGGATGCATTTATCGCTTTTGGTAACAAAGTAAAACCACAAGGTTTGCTGGTCAGCAAATTGGGTTTGCAGCGAATCAAGGAAATTCCATTGAAAAATAAGTTGACTTACAGCCTGCAGAATGAAACGGCGAATGTATTTGCTAAAAATATCAGATTAGAGCAGGGTGGATACAGTTTTGAAGTACAGGTAAAGGGAAAAACACTTTCTCCCGTGCAATTGAAGATTGGCGGGATGCACAATGTTGAAAATTGCCTGGTAGCCATCACCGTGGCCACTGAACTTCAAATCAGTGATGAAAAAATTACCGAAGCTATTGCAGCATTCAAAGGTGTGAAAAGAAGGTTTGAATACATACTTCCCCCACAGCCACATGTAAAAGGGGGTTTTGTTCAGGCCGTGCTGGTAGATGATTATGCACATCATCCCGAAGAATTAAAGGCTTTGCTGCAGAGTGTAAAAAGTTTGTTTTCGGGAAGAAGAGTGACCATTATTTTCCAACCCCATCTTTTTTCAAGAACAAGGGATTTTGCTGATGGTTTTGCAAGTGCCCTTTCTCTTGCCGACAGGGTGTTGCTGCTGCCTGTTTATCCTGCAAGGGAGATTCCCATCCCTGGCGTAAGCAGTCACCTCATCTTTGAAAAAATTGATAGGAGTGAAAAACTGGAACTGGATAAGGAAGCCCTCCTCAAATGGATGAAAGAACATGCAAAACATCTAGACAGGGAGTTCGGTGAAGTGATGGTAATGGCCGGAGCAGGCGATATTGATGCACTGGTAGAACCTGTAAAACAAATATTGGAGAACGCATTTTGAATAAAAAAATAATCATCAAAAAGATTCTCGTGCTGGGGGCCTGGTTCCTGGTCATTAGTGGTATTGCCACGTTACTCATTGCAGCCAACAGAAGAAAGATGGAACATGTATGCCGTGCAATCAGCATTCAGATTCGCGGAAATGAGCAGCAAGGCTATATCAGTAAGGAAGAAATTCTCAGGATAGTAGAAAGAACAGCACCTCATTCTTTGATCAATCAACCGGTTGCATCAGTTAACCTGCAGCAACTCGAAAAGACATTGAAGCAAAACCCATGGATTCTGAATGCAGAATTATATTTCGATAGTCGGGATGCACTTCATGTGATGGTATCAGAAAGAATGCCGGTAGCAAGAATTTTTACTACGGCTGGTGTTTCTTTTTATATGGATAGTTCCGGACATCGAATGCCGTTATTGGCAGGCAAAAGCCTCAGGCTTCCGGTAATAACCGGGTATAACAATGGAGGTATCATTACTTCTAAGGATAGTGCTCAGTTAAAGGAAGTAAAAAAACTGGCCTGTTTCCTTTTCGGCAATGAATTCTGGAATGCCCAGATCGGGCAAGTGGATATTACCGCAGAGGGCAGATTTGAACTCATCCCAGTGATTGGAGATCATATCATCAAACTGGGTAGTACGGATCTTTTGGAAGAGAAGTTCGATCGCCTCCTGGTTTTTTACAAGCAGGTGATGGCAAAAACGGGATTCAATAAATATGCAACCCTGGATATTGAGTTCGACAGGCAGGTGATAGGTGTTCAAAAGGGTCATGTATCAGAAGTAGATTCTATGCAACTTCAGAAAAATATTGAAGTATTGATGAACAGAGCCAACCTTCAAAATGTGGAAAGTGAAATGCTTCCCCAGCCAACATTGAATTCTAATTACTCCACCGATAGCCTGGTGAAGCAACCCAACCATTCTGTTTCTGTGAAAACAACTTCCGTCCCTGGTGAAAGAACAATCAGAGCTATGGGAAGTACTTCTTCCCAACCACCTACGAAATTACCAACTGAAAATAAGAAGCAACCCAAGGCTGTCATGAAGAAGCGAATACAGCCAGATAGATAAACAATAAAAAATGTGAGCGTGAAAAAGTATCGTTTGGCGTGCAACTAAATTTTAATCATTCTGAAAAATAGGTACTCATTAAATCAATCAGCATAACCACTTAAAACAACTTAACATGAACAACGAGCAACCAATTATTGTGGGGCTTGATATTGGAACCACCAAAATTGCAGTGATTGCAGGACGAAAGAACGATTTTGGCAAATTAGAGATTTTGGGTTTTGGAAGGGCTAACTCCAATGGGGTTAAACATGGTCAGGTGCTCAATATCGATGAAACTATCAAGGCCATTAAAACTGCTCTTGAAAATTGTTATGCTTCCAATCCCAACCTGGAGGTCAACGAAGTGTATGTAGGTATTGCAGGTCATCATATCAAAAGCCTTCAGACAAGGGGTGACATTGTTAGACATGACACAGACAATGAAATATCGCAAAGGGAAATTGACCAGTTAATTGCTGATCAGTATAAAACCTATATACCGGCAGGAGACCAGATTATAGACGTGATCCCACAGGAGTATACAGTAGACAATTTCCAAAACATTCCGGATCCTATTGGTTATGGTGGAGTAAAAGTGGGTGCCAATTTTCATATTATCACCGGAGATAAAAATGCTATCAGGAACATCAACCGTGCAGTGGAAAAGGCTGGACTAATTACCAAAGACCTGGTGTTGCAGCCTTTGGCTTCTTCTGCAGCAGTCATGGCACAGGAAGATATGGAAGCTGGAGTTGCCATCGTGGATATTGGGGGCGGAACCACTGACCTGGCTGTATTTTATGAAGGTATACTCAAGCATACGGCTGTCATACCGTTTGCCGGAGAAAACATTACCAATGACATCAAAACAGGTTTGGGTGTATTGAAAACTCAGGCGGAACAAATGAAGGTTCAGTTCGGAAGTGCTCTATCCAATGAAGCAAAGGCGAATGCTTATATCACCATCCCCGGACTCAGAGGAATGCCGGCCAAGGAAATCAGTGTAAAGAACCTCGCCAACATTATCCAGGCAAGAATGAGCGAGATCATGGATTTTGTCACCTATCATCTCAAACAGGTGGGTTTGGATAACAAAATGCTGAACGGAGGAATTATTTTGACTGGCGGAGGATCTCAGCTGAAACATCTGATCCAGCTGACAGAATATGTTACGGGTCTGAATGCACGAATTGGTTTGCCAACAGAACACCTGGCCTCCGGGCATATAGAAGAACTGGCCAAGCCTACGTATGCCACGTGTCTGGGCCTGATATTGAAAGGATATGATGATTATGAACACAAACGCAAACAGTTTGAAAGCACTTTTAGAAAAGTAGAAGTTCCGGAAGGACTGAGGACGGTTTCTGAAGAAGCGTTGGTTGAAGTGGAAGCTAATGGAAGTATTGCAACGGCAGACCGAAGAAAAGGCATGTCTAACTTCTGGGGTAAATTCAAAACCAGTTTGATCGAGATTTTCAAAGAAGAAGAAGACCAGCAATTGTAATGGGTGAGCCTTTTGTAAGTAGTCAGTAATGACAACAAACAGGCTGCTAACAAGGGACTCCTTTCACGGACAAAAATTAAAATAGGGGTGAAAAAATGATAGCTGACTTTAAATAAAAGACTCAACAGGCACCTCACACTCCTCATGTATAATAAATTGAATCAACACACTAAAATTCAGTCATCCGTTGTTACGAACGTACACGTAACGGCACAAACCATTTCTTATGATACATTTTGATCTTCCGAAGGAAAAGTCATCCATCATCAAAGTGATTGGCATTGGCGGCGGCGGCAGCAATGCAGTCAACCACATGTATTCGCAAAATATTGATGGGGTGAATTTCATCATTTGCAACACCGATGCGCAGGCTATCGCCCAAAGTAATGTTCCCAACAAAGTACAGCTGGGACCTCACCTGACGCAGGGACTAGGAGCAGGGGCTAATCCTGAAATTGGGCGACAGGCCACTGAAGAATCGTTGGAAGAATTAAAGGGCATTCTGGAAGTCAATACAAAAATGGCTTTTGTTACAGCGGGTATGGGTGGTGGAACAGGAACCGGAGGCGCCCCCATCATTTCAAAAATCTGTAAAGACCTGGGCATACTAACAGTAGGCATTGTTACTACTCCTTTCGCTTATGAAGGGAAAAAGCGCCAGTTGCAGGCGGAAGAGGGAATCAAGAACCTGAAACAATATGTAGATACACTTCTCGTGATTAGTAATGACAAGCTTCGTCACCAGTTTGGTAATCTTAAAATGCGGGAAGCATTTGCCAAGGCAGACAATGTGCTGGCTACCGCAGCAAAGTGCATCACAGACGTCATCAACAGCACTGGCCAAATCAATGTGGATTTCGCCGATGTATGCACGGTGATGAAGAACGGGGGCGTGGCCATCCTGGGCAATGCAGCGTGCGACGGGGAAGATCGCGCACAGCGCGCCATTGAGGAAGCGCTCAACTCACCTTTGCTCAACGACAATGAAATCCGCGGAGCAAAATGGATACTGATCAATATTAATTCAGCAGAAGGCGACAATGAATTCACTATGGATGAAGTGGAGGTAATTCAAAATTACCTATTGAGCCAGGCAGGTGAGAATACCGATGTAATACTTGGATTAGGTTATGATAACACCCTGGGAAATAAAATCGGCATCACGCTGATCGCTACAGGGTTTCAATACAAAGATCCTTTTACGGTTACGGAATCCACAAAACATGATTCCAAGAAGGAAGATAAGATCCTGATGACGCTAGGCGAAATTTCAATACCAAAGGTGAAGCCGGTGGTGGCTCAAAAAGTGGAAGACCTGCTGGCCCCCACACTAATCGATGAAGAAAATACAACTCCGATTTCAATGTCTCAAATACAGGAGGTGGAGATGGATATGCATGCCACCCTTGTGGATTTCGTGGGGGAAAAAGAAGAGAACGAGTCTCAGCCTGTTCACCTACATTTAAAGATCAGAGATGAAAAAGCGGAAGCAGACGATGAAAAAAAAGAACTCGAGCGCAAAAAACAATGGCTTGACGATCGCTTTGATAAATTACGACAGTCCATTTTAGCCAATGAAAATCCTGCGGTAACGCCACAGCAAAATAACTCAACGACGTCTGCAGCGTCGGGAGGCTATCTAGCAAGACCATCCAATATCTACGCGGACTCAAAACCTGAAGTTTCTACTTCTAAGTCTTCAGAAGAACCGGTTGCGGCACCAGTTGCAAAAGTTGATGATAATGATATTATTGACATGCAATTAGTGATACGTAATGACATTCCAGCGGCGGAGATGCCAACGAGCTACCAGACTCACACACCACCAGTGCCCCAAGCCGAAGACCCTGCTTTGCAGGACCTGGCAGAGGATCACAAGAAAAGATCAGCCGACCGACTACAGAAATTGCGCAATCTGTCGTTTAACATCAATGCTGCTGATCCCAACAACGAGTTTGAATCAGTTCCGGCTTACATCCGCCGCAATATGGAATTATATAACAACCCATCTTCAGTTGAAAATTTTTACAGCAATTATACGGTAAGGGACGATGGTAATAATGGAGCCACCATCAGTACCATCAATACTTTTTTGGATGGTAAAAAACCTGATTGATCAGTTGTTCATCCTCCAATGGTTTATAGATAAAAGGTCCTCCCGGTGAAGCCAGGGGGATTTTTTATCATGGACCATGGACCATTGACTATTACTATGGTTAGGGGAACTTTGAAAATACCTACAGGTCTTCCGTAAGAAATTTTTTCCTTGCAAAAAAAACATAGGCCCCGATGTACACGGCGATAGCAGCTATCATCACCGGCACTTCCGGTGTATCCGGATAAAAAAGTTTTTTTCCAAACGGCATCGGAATCAATACATCCGATGCCTGTAGGGGAAGAAAATAGCCGTAGGGTGCCAAATGAAACTGAAAGGTCATCAGGGCCGTGATGAGCCATTCAAAGATCAACCCATACAGAACAAAAACGATAATGGCCAACCCGCTCTTCCGGAAAAGAACTGCCAGCATCAGTGCAAAGAAAATATACGCAATAGACTGCAGAAATACATAGCCGATGTTGGCCATTCCTTCCGTTGAAAAACGGCCGGAAGAAATAGATCCGAAATAAAAAGCTGTAAGTGTACTGATGATGGTGATCAACAATGCCAGGATTACTGCTACGACCATTTTAACACTGATGAACTGGCTCCTGCTCAGTCCATCAATAATATTCTGACGGTGGGTTTTAAAATTGAATTCATTGACCATGAGCATGATGATGATCATACCTGGAAAATATAACAACCAGCTGCTCATCCAGCCCACTGTTTGCCAAACATGAGGGAAGGAATAAGGAGACCCAAGGATTTGCTCTGCTTCCGGATGATCGGCAACCGTTCTTTTATTGGTAGACCATCCGATATAATTAATCAGAAAAATACTGACAAGATAAAATATGGAAAAAATCCAGAAAGCTCTGTAATTCCTGATTTTCATCCATTCAATTTTCAAAAGATGTAACATGATATCGATCTTTATATGAAGTTACCGTTCGCTTACCTTTCCGGTCAACTCAAGGAATGTGGTTTCAAGTGACTTGCGTTTCAGCTGAAGGCGGTTTAAAATGATGCCTCTTTCAAAACAGAATTTATTCACATCAGCAGCAGTTACATTTTCTTTGCATACCAGTTCCAGGCAATCGTTATGTTGACGTATTTCCAAAATCCCTGGCATATTTCTGATTTCTTCCTTTAAATGAACACCCTCATCAGAAAATATTTCAATGACAACAGAGGCACTGGTAGCTTTGGATAGGATCTCTTCCACTGTACCTACTGTTTTCAAAACGCCCTTTTGAACAATGGCCACATGTGTACAAACCTTTTCTACTTCGTCAAGAATATGACTGGCCATAATAATGGTCTTTCCCTCCTTGTTCAATCGTTTCATCAATTCTCGGATCTCAGCGATGCCCGCAGGATCCAGCCCATTTGTAGGTTCATCAAAAACAAGTACGTCAGGGTCACCCAACAGGCAGGATGCAATGGCCAGCCGTTGTTTCATTCCGAGGGAATAAGTGCTGAACCTGCTTCCTTTTCTATCATACAGGTTCACTTTTTTCAACACCTCTTCTATCTGGTCCAACCCCTTTCCTTTTATTTCAGCGGCAATCCTAAGGTTTTTCTCTCCTGAGAGGTAATGGTAAAAGTTAGGTGTTTCCAGAAGGGTGCCAATATGTTTACGGGTATTTTCATCCGACTCCTTGTCAAAAAAGGTAAAAGTGCCGGAAGTGGGTTTTAAAACATCCATTATAATACCCAACAAAGTCGTTTTCCCGCTTCCGTTCGGTCCAAGGATACCAAACACACTTCCATCCGGCACTTGAAATGACATATTGTTCAACGCCTGAATAGAACCATAAAATTTAGTAATGCTATTGATGGAAAGAACGGCATTCATGGTTGGTTGTAGAATTTAATTGAAGATAAACTGTCCTTGCTATAACTGCCATGTCATTTATACAAAGAAGGTTTTTCCCCATACCAACCTTGTTTCACTTTGCTTTGTTATTCTGATATGTCAACGGTTTTGATCACTGGTGGAACAGGGCTTATAGGAAATGCTTTATCAGCTGCCCTCACATCGAGGGGGGATGAAGTTATTATACTCGGCAGGCCGGGCGGGAAACCCCATCCTGTTCATGAAAAGATTTCTTATGCAGATTGGGAACCAATGAAAGGCATCATGGAGGTGAAAGCTTTACAGAGGGCCGACTTTATAGTACACCTGGCAGGGGCTAATGTGGCGGATGGCAGGTGGACCTCCAAAAGGAAAAAAGAACTGGTGGAAAGCAGGGTACAAAGCAGCCTTCTCTTATTTCAAATGTTGCAGGAAAAGAGTAATAAAATAAGGGCGGTGATCAGCGCGTCTGCTATTGGATTTTATGGTATGGATCCACAAATACCCAATTTGAAACCATTTACTGAAGAAGACCCACCTGCTTCTGATTTTTTAGGACAACTTTCCCGTGATTGGGAAGCTGCTGTTCGGAATATTACAAAAACGGGTAAACGACTGGTGATCTTCCGTACAGGAATTGTTTTAAGCAGGAAGGGTGGAGCATATCCCGAATTTATAAAAACACTTTCCATGGGAATCGCTTCCATCCTGGGAAATGGTCGGCAGGTGATCAGCTGGATCCATATTGATGATCTGGTTAATTTATACCTGAAAGCTATAGATGATGAAAGGTGGAAGGATTGCTATAATGCAGTAGCACCTCAACCTGTGGCCAATCAGAAAATGATAGAAGAGATCGCGAAGGCAAGAAATAAATCATTCATTCCGATGCACGTTCCTGCAGCAGTTTTGAAGATCGTTCTCGGAGAAATGAGTACGGAAGTCTTAAAAAGCACCACGGTAAGTGCCAAAAAAAATATCGATCAGGGTTTTATCTTTTTATATCCAACAATTGAGCAGGCAGCGAGACAACTGAATAGTGAAAAGTGAAACTTCAAGCAAGTAGTCAGTTGATGCGTGTTGTTCATTACTCATTATCCCAGTCATTCTTCCTGGTGAGGCCAGTGATAAACATTGGTAAAATTTCCAAGTACCAACTTTTTTTTATCGACTTCCAGGGGGTGAAACTGAAGAAGTGAAATATCCTGTGGGCGAACGATGCGGAAGCGAGGATGCATGGTACCACCTGTTTGACCGGCAGCGATAGAAGGATCATATTGGAATTCAGGATCAACAAGAGTGCCCCTGGGATACATAATGCCAGGTCGTCCTTTACCCCTGAAATCCAGGTCTTGCGGATGGTCCAGGCCGAGTGTATGACCGAATTCATGGGCTGCTGTAGTGGAACCTTCATACAGGTTCTCCAATTTGAAAAAACCTG
>JANLYU010000181.1:0-4115 GCA_031365785.1 Flavisolibacter sp.
ATCCAGGGCATTCATTTTTTCATAAGCATCACCCAAAGCATAATGATCTATCGCAGCTTTGTCAAAGTAATGACTTGCTTCATCCATTTGCAGCGCCTTTAAAAGGTAAGCCACAGCTTTGGGATAGTTCTCTAGTTGAAAATACACGCCACTTATACGGCGGTTAGCTCTTGCAATGTCATAAGCGCTATGATTGTCTTCAGCGATTTTTAGCGCTTTAAAAAGCAGGTCAAATGCTTCTGCAAATTTGCCCCGGTGTTCCATTAATCCACTCATGCTTGCCAGCATTCTTGATTCGCCCCAGCCATAAGATCTTTGCCTGCAAACGGCCAGCGCTGCATTGTAATATTTTTAAAGACGAATCAACATCGAGGCGTTCGTAAAAAAATCCGATTCTTTGCATAGTCTCTACCCGGGTAGAATCATCTTTAGCATCTGCCAATTTTTCTTTTAGACTGATGACCCTTTTTGTGCTGGAAGTATTAGTTGGTTGTGTGGTTTGTGACAGGCACACCAATTGTAAAGCACTCAAAAAAATAACCTGTATCCATATTTTCATAATACGGCTTCATTGAGTTAGTTGAATAATAAAATTACTTCCTTCACCTTCGTTAGTTTCCACTTTCAATTCTCCACCATGTGCTTTTAATATCATAGCTCAAACTCAATTGGTAATTCAATAACAAATTCCGCTTCCTCACCTTCCTTTGTCTCCAATTTATTTCCCAACCATGCGGATTGCTGAAACTTGTAATAAATTATTATTGCTAATTGATAGGGGAAGGTTGATGATTTGAAGTTACGGAAATTAGATATAGTGATAAAAACGAATTCGACCGGTAGTAAGCTAACTATATACTTCAGTTTAATAGTGGTACGATCAAATGGTATTTATTGCAGCTTAATCTTAAAAAAGCCGGGGTATTTAATTTACCCCGGCTTGTATAATATGTTTAATCATTTTGATTAATGATGATGGTGATGCTGAAGGCCATTCAATTCTTCCGGCGTCACTTCCTTTTCAGTGGGAGTTGCATTGCTCTCTGCCCATTTAAAAAGTTTGTCTGTAGCCAGGCGACGGTAGCTGTTGTCAACTTGTTTTTCATCTTTCATCATCCTGTCTACATAACTGTCTAACCAGCTTGTATCTTCACCCAAACTCATGTTGCCAAAGTATTGCATTACTTCTGCTTTCATTGAAGCTTTCAATTCTTCTGCAGTTACATCTAATTGATTTTCTTTGATGATCTTATCACTGATCAACGTCCATTTCAATTGCTGGCTGAACATTGGGAATTCTGCTTCGGCTTCTTCTTCACTCTTTGGTTTCTCTCCACCAGTTTGTAACCAGCGTTTCAGGAATGATTCAGGGAAATCTATTTTCGTTTCGTCCAGCAGGTAATGATACAATTGATCATGTAACTGGTTGCGGCTTTGATTCAGCCAGTGTTGTTCAATTTCTGCTTTTAATTTATTCCTGAATTCTTCTTCGGTTGCAACTGCTGCACCAGGGAAAATTTCATTGAAAAATTCTTCATTCAAATCTCTTTTCTCAACGAAACCAATTTTTACAATGGCCATTTTGAAAAATTTATCTGCGGCTGTTGTATCATCTTTTTCAAGACCCAGGTCATGCAGCATCATTTCCAGATTATCTCCTTCAAAAGTTTTTGATAACTGGAAAACGAATGAATCATCTTTCTTTTTACCCATCACTTCTTTCTGAATAGATGGGGCAAAATATTTAACGATCACTGAATTCTCTTTGCTGATACCACCTTCAGCAGGTTCGCCGTTTGCATCGCTTTCAGTAAACAATAGGTTCAGCACATTTTCTTCATTGTCCACCACTTCCGGCTCAGTCATCTTGCCACCCTTTATCTGCATACGGCTTACTTCTTCCTGCACCATTTCATCGGTTACTTTCACTTTGTTCAGCGTAATTTTTGCTTTATCTAAAGGAGCCAGGTCAAAGGCAGGTTTTAATCCAATCTCAAAACCAAATTCATAATCGGCTGGATTGTTGAAATCCATCTGACGGATGTCAGCGTTCAATGCAATTGGCTGTGCAAAAATCTCAGGTTTTTCTGTTTGCAGGTAACCGTACAATTCTTTTTCTACTGTTTTTAAAATCTCATCTGTGTAAATAGAAGGGCCATACATTTTCTTCACCATTCCGGCAGGCACCATACCCTTTCTAAACCCGGGTATGTTGGCAGACTTACTGTATTCCTTTACCTTTTTTTCAAAGCCCGGGAAGTAATCTCCTTTACTAATTTTTACAGTGATTTTGTCGTTTAACAAACCAATGTTCTCTCTTGCTACTGTAGCCATGATGTTTTTTTATTTGTACTATAAATAACGAACAAGGAACAGGAAATGAAGAACACTGAAGTTCAAAATTCATGACCCTTGTTCCTTGTTCAGCATTCAATGGTCCGGATGATAGGGGTCGAACCTACATGGATTACTCCGCCAGATCCTAAGTCTGGTGCGTCTGCCAATTTCGCCACATCCGGGTTATTGCCGTCTGCTCCCGCCTTAGGCGGGACCACATCCGGTTAAGGGGTGCAAAAGTAAGGGATTTCTCTAAAAAATAGAAAGGAAAATATTGTAAGGGGTGGGATTATTATTCTGGCTTTTTCAAAGGGTCTTGCCTGCCCCAAAAAACCACCAGTCCTATCTGTTTTCGGTAAGGTTTATAAGGTGGTGGTCAACAAACTTTTTTACCAGGCTATGTAAAACATTTACATTGCTCATTGTGTAATATTTTATCAATTTTAAAACTTTTGCTTTAAGAAAGTGGGGCAGTATTTTTTTATAATTATTGCAATAACAGAAGATTATATAGTCTCTTTTAAACGGATCGTTAAATTCTACTCATTTTAAAGTAAATTCGTGACACTCATGGAGATTACAGAACCGATAATGAAATATAATTTAAACGAAGAGCAGGAGAAAAAAGAGATCCTGCGGCACTACCGTGGCTTGCTGAAAGACCTGAAACCCAAACTAAAACTGGGAGATAAAGAATTGGTTCGTACCGCATTTGAAATGGCTGTTGAAGCACACAAAACCATGCGGCGCAAAAGTGGGGAACCTTATATTCTGCACCCACTGGCAGTAGCCAAAATTTGTGTGGAAGAAATTGGCCTTGGTGTACGAAGCACCATTTGTGCGTTGCTGCATGATACGGTGGAGGATACTGATATCAACCTGGAAGATGTGCAGCGGGAATTTGGCAGTGAAATAGCTAAAATAGTGGATGGCCTTACCAAGATCAGCAATGTGATTGGAACCAGTACCAGCCAACAGGCGGAGAACTTTAAAAAAATTCTGCTCACCCTTACTGACGACCCAAGGGTTATTCTGATAAAACTGGCCGACCGCCTGCACAACATGCGTACGCTGGACAGTATGAAAAGGGAAAAGCAGTTAAAGATTTCCAGTGAAACAGTATATGTGTATGCCCCGCTGGCACACCGCATGGGGCTTTATGCTATTAAAACCGAGATGGAAGACCTGGCCATGAAATACCTTGAGCCAGATACATACAGATACATTGCCCAAAAATTAAATGATACTAAAAGAGAACGTACCCGTTATATCAATGATTTTATCAGGCCGCTAAAAGATAAACTGGATAAGGCTGATTTTAAATTTGAAATTGTAGGTCGCCCAAAAAGCATTCACTCCATCTGGAACAAGATGAAAAAGAAAGGGGTGAGTTTTGAAGAGGTGTATGACCTGTTTGCCATCCGTATTATTGTGGACTCCCCTCATGATAAAGAAAAAGAAGATTGCTGGAAAGTGTACAGCATGATCACAGATGAATACAATCCTTCGCCGGAAAGATTAAGAGACTGGTTAAGCAATCCGAAAAGCAATGGATATGAGGCCCTGCATACAACCGTGATGGGACCACTGGGTAAATGGGTAGAAGTGCAGATCCGTACCAAACGGATGAATGAAATTGCAGAAAAAGGTGTGGCTGCTCACTGGAACTATAAAGAAGGTACGACAGATGAAAGCCGTTTTGACAAATGGATTCAACAACGACGGGAAGCATTGAACCAGGATACCAAGTCGTTGGATTTCCTCCAGGATTTTAAAAC
>JANLYU010000188.1:0-3511 GCA_031365785.1 Flavisolibacter sp.
AGTAATCATTCCTGGCGACCCTGAACGTGAAACGGAAGCCGAAAGAAGGATCAATGGTATTCCGGTTGTAGGTCCTGTTGTCAATGACCTTCAATACCTGTCCGAAAAATTCAATATACCGCTGGAAGTTCCTCTGTCGTAGGTACTCCCAACTTATATTTGCGGCTCGTTAAAAGCACTTCCATGAAAATAATGAAGTTCGGTGGCACCTCAGTGGGGCAGCCACATCGTATGCGTGAAGTAGCAAGGCTGATCACTTCTGACACGGAAAAAAAGATTGTTGTTTTAAGCGCTGTGTCGGGCACTACTAATGCGCTGGTCCAAATCGGCCAGTTACTTTCACAGGGCAACAAAGATGCCGCTAAACAGCAGATTGATGCGCTGGAAACTCAATACAAAAAATTCATCAGCGAATTATTTAAACAGCCATTTTACCTCGACCGGGCAGATCATATACTGAAAGAGCATTTTGAATTTTTAAACATTATTCTCAGGATCTCTTACAATGAAGCGCTGAGTAAAGACATCCTGGCACAAGGTGAATTGCTTTCCACCCGTCTTTTCAGTGTGTATCTGACTGAAACAGGTGTGGTGCATGAACTGATTTCTGCGTTGGAATTCATGAGCATTGATGCCAATGATGAGCCGCAGGTGGAAACTATCAGGGAAAAATTGAACAGGGTGATGGCACAGTATCCTGGCAAAAATTTGTTCATCACTCAGGGTTATATCTGCCGCAATGCAAAAGGTGAAGTAGACAACCTGAAAAGGGGGGGAAGTGATTACAGCGCTTCGCTGATAGCGGCGGCCAGTAATGCTGAAGTATGCGAGATATGGACCGACATCAATGGGATGCACAACAATGATCCCCGCCTCGTCAACCAAACCATTCCCGTGGAACAATTAAGTTTCGATGAAGCCGCGGAGCTGGCTTATTTCGGCGCCAAAATCCTGCACCCTGCTTCGATATGGCCCGCACAGCAATACAAGATACCTGTCAAACTGCTTAATACCATGGAGCCGTCGGCAAAGGGTACACTCATCTCACAGGATGCTGCATCGCAGGGGGTGAAGGCAGTGGCAGCTAAGGACGGTATTACAGCCATCAATATCAAAAGCAGCAGGATGCTGCTGGCTTATGGATTCCTGAGAAAAGTGTTCGAAGTGTTTGAGAAATTCCGCACGTCCATCGACATGATCACCACCTCCGAAGTGGCAGTTTCACTTACCATTGACAATGACACCTTTTTGAAAGAAATTATCCGTGAATTGGAAACATTCAGTTCTGTTTTGATTGATAGAGACCAGGCCATTGTATCTATAGTAGGGCATGAAATTGCAGCACACCCCGACACGTTGAAAAAAGTATTTGACAGCCTGAGTAATGTAGATGTGCGGATGGTTTCTTATGGAGGAAGTATGCATAATATTTCTATCCTGGTTAAAGCCGAAAAGAAAAAACAAGTGTTACAGCAATTGAATAGCGGTTTGTTTGGTTTGTGATCAATGGCATGGTATACATCCACTTAAACCAAGGAATCACCATCAATTCATAATAATTAGACCAACTATCATTTGCGGCTTTTTTATTTCTGTAGACTTCACGGTGCTGAGATGTAGTGAAAGGAAAGAATGTTGTTTTATTGACACACATAGGTCCATTGGGAAAGATCCCTGGGTTTCAAAAAAGCGAAATATTTTAAAGATGTCGCTTTTTTGCAAACGAATGATTCAAAATATGTTTTATCCATTTGATCCGTATATTCTGCTGAAAAAACTGGTTTGCCGGCAGAAATATATGGAGTATAATAATTTTGCTTGTTTTGATAAAAAACATCTTCTGTCAATGCCCAGTCAAATTTTTGATACAATAAAGGGACTAATTCTTCCGTATTCTTTTGCCCTATTGAAAGTCCACGATGGTGCGCTTCCGTAATGATCCATTCACAGAATGCCCTGGTATCATTCAGGGTTAGGTTAAAATTTGTTTGTTCGCCGTAAATATCAATATTATCCGGCTCAATACCATCAAAGCCTTTGGATTGTATCATGTCAAAACGTGACGTGATAAAAGGCTTTAGCTTTTCAATTTGACGGATGTCCAGGAATCTTTCATCAGGCCATGCAGGATAAATATTTCCGACAACTTCAGCAGGTAATAAATTAGCGTCAGGCCTGTAAGCTTCTATCGTGCCTACCGAAACATAAGCTATGACTTTAATGCCCTTGGCGTGAAACGCATTCACAAGGTCTTTCGTGGCAGAAAATGCGTCTATATCAATAATATTGCAGTTGTACTGGTTCACTTCATTCAGCCCGATACTGTCCAGTCTCCATTCAAAACTGTTTCCAATTGTTGGTTGATAATATGCAGAAGAAATAGAAAGGCTGTGTTCTTTCTTGCAGGCAAGGCATTCAAGCAGTGCCAGTATGAGTAAAAATTGTAGCGTTTTCATATAGGATCATATAGGCAATTACAATAGGGACATTGATGATTGCTAACGCTAATATAATTCAGGGTTGCCAGAATAGCTACCTTTCCACGTGAGTGTAGAATAATCTATTTATAAAATGTTCTGCAACTTACTTTTACACGGCAACACCTAATGAATCTTATGCGGGTTGGTGGGCATTTTATACGAATTTCAAAAAGAGATTGAAAAATGGTTACTGAAGCCTTATCCCAATTTTCAATCCAGCGAAAGTATTTATTTCTGCTTCATTGTTATTTGAAAAGTCGAGCCTGAGCCCCGTTATAATTTTTTTATTGATGAAAAATTCCAGTCCTGTTGAAATACGATACCCATATATGACCCCATTGTTAAAGGAAAGTGTAGACGTTCTTGTTGATTGTCCTAAAGCATTCACTGTACGGCGTGCCTGAATTTCAGTGGATCGGTAAGAATACCCAATTGTAGGACCCAACTGGATATTAAAACCTTTCACGATTTTTTTAAATGGATAGTAAGATGCTTTTGGCCATAAAATGGTACTTGAAACGTGGTAAAAGGTTTTACTTAAGAATTCATCGAGTGTGGGATTTTCTATCACTGGATTCTTGACGCCATTTTCAAAAATGAACTCACCTCCAATCAACAATTTATCTAAAGCGAAGGAAGATGTTTTGATAATATTTTTGCCGGCATCAAAAGAAAAGCCATATCCTAAAAAATCACCCGAACCATAGGAGACCCTTCCACCTGAAAATTTTAAATAATCATCTTTACGCGTATTTGTCTGGCTGAAAGTTGTTGTGATCAACAAGGTACCCATCAAGGTGATTGCGAATCTTTTCATGGCTATTTAGATTTTGATATAGGTAAGTATCACGAAGCTGTTTTTTTGTTTTTTATACGGCACCCGGAAGAAAGACAAGTAACCATCTGCGATTTCTTATGAAGCAGGCTTACGTTATAAATATAAAATCCATTTCATAGTGCCACATAGTGGTGTGGCGACACCTAGAAAATTTTCTTGACCAACTGCGGATACTCAATACCTAATTGTTCTA
>JANLYU010000299.1:0-7018 GCA_031365785.1 Flavisolibacter sp.
CGGCTTCGCGACGATCGCCCCGCATCTTTATTTCCGCGAAGGATACATTATGGTGATCCAGGATGTTCGTGGAAAATACAGGAGCGAGGGTGAATATGTTGATGTACGTCCATTCAATCCAACAAAATCAGGAACGGAAACTGATGAAGCTTCAGACACGTACGATGCAGTGGAATGGCTGGTAAATAATTTACCTGCCAATAATAAAAAAGTTGGCGTATTTGGCATTTCATATCCAGGTTTTTACACTACCATGGCCGCACTGAGTGGCCATCCTTCCATTAAAGCTGCGAGCCCACAGGCACCCGTTACAGACTGGTTCATGGGTGACGACTTTCATCACAATGGTGCTTTCATGCTGATGGATGCTTTTTCTTTTTATTCCGGCTTTGGCAAACCAAGGCCTCGGCCCACTGAGACAGGAGCTGAAGGATTTCATTTTTCCGGAACTGATAATTATCAGTTTTTTCTTCAGACCGGAACATTGAAAAACTTTGCCCGTATTATGGGCGACAGCATCCAATTCTGGAAAGACCTGTATGCGCATCCCGATCTTGACAATTGGTGGAAAGCAAGGAATACCAGGAGTTTTGCCTCAAAGATTCCCAATGGAATAGCCACACTGGTGGTAGGTGGTTTGTTCGACGCGGAAGATTGTTTTGGAGCCTGGAATCTTTACAAGGCTATCAATCAACAATCCCAAAATAATAATAAGCTGGTGATGGGCCCATGGTTTCATGGTCAGTGGGGCGGCCGTGCCGATGGAAGTGCTTTGGGCAATGTGCAATTTGGTTCCAAAACTGCTGAATGGTATGAGAATAATATCGAACTGCCTTTTTTTAATTTTTATCTGAAGGGAAAAGGAGATAGCGCGAACCTGAAAGAGGCCACAATATTTTTCTCCGGAGAAAATCAATGGCACCAGCTTCCGCAGTGGCCTCCCCAAAATGAAGTGGTCAATAATATGTTTCTTCAACATGATGGAGGTTTGTCTTGGAATAAGCCTGCTTCCAATACTTTTTCCCAATATACCAGTGATCCTGCTAAACCGGTTCCCTATACAGAAGATGTTCATTTAAACAGGACAAGGGAATACATGACCGACGACCAAAGATTTGCCTCCCGCAGGCCCGATGTGCTGGTTTTTGAAACAGATATTCTCAGCGAAAACCTCACAGTAGCCGGACCGTTGAACGCCGATCTTTTTGTATCCACTTCAACAACAGATGCAGACTTTGTGGTGAAACTTATTGATGTGTACCCGGAAAACTTTACCTACCCTGAAACGCACCAACAAACCAACCACACCACAACAGCTACTTATCCGATGGGTGGTTATCAGATGCTGGTAAGAGGTGAGGTGATGCGAGGTCGTTACAGAAAAAGTTTTGAAAAACCGGAAGCGTTCAAACCAGGAAAAGTAGAAGAAGTAAAATTTTACCTTCCCGATGTGGCGCATACATTTTTAAAAGGACACCGGGTGATGGTACAGGTGCAAAGCAGCTGGTTTCCTCTAGTGGATCGAAATCCTCAAAAATTTGTCAATATCTACCAGGCAGAATCCAGTGATTTTCAGAAAGCGGATATTAGAATTTACCATAGTAACCAGTATCCTTCCTCCATTGGTTTGCCGGTGCTGAAAAAATAAAAAAAGCGTTTTTCAAATGATTGCCAGCAAACTTCTGTGCACACCGATCAGGGGTTGGCTGACTTATCAATTATGATGTCGGTTCCATTTATCATCATTCTTTCAAATATCAGTTTTGAAACCAATTCAATATGGTTGTTGTTTAATAAAACTCTGAGTCCTTATCTTTAAAGTTGGAAGCCCCGCACATGCAACATCAAACTACTGACATCAACCTTATAGATGCTTTTGAACGGATCCCGGTAAAAATTTTCGACAATCTTACAGAAGGTTCAAAATTTGTGGCAAAGGAAGTATCCCGCCTGATCCGGGAAAAACAGGCAAAGAACGAAATGTGTGTACTCGGACTCGCTACAGGTTCCACCCCTAAAGCCTTATATGCCGAACTGGTACGCTTACACCGGCAGGAAGGACTGAGCTTTAGCAATGTTATTACTTTTAACCTTGATGAATATTATCCCATTGAAAAAGAAGCCTGGCAGAGTTACCATCATTATATGCACCGGTTATTATTTGACCTTGTGGATATAGATAAAAAAAATATTCACATCCCAGATGGTGAGTGGCCCAAGGAAGAAGTAAAAAAACATTCGGCGGAATCAGAAAAGAAAATTGAAGAAGCTGGCGGCATTGACCTCCAGATTCTGGGCATCGGCAACAATGGTCACATTGGCTTCAATGAGCCGGGCTCCAGCATTTATTCCCGCACCCGGCTGATTAACCTCGAAAATTCAACACGGCTGGCGAATGCCTATGAATTTGCCAATATTTCCCAGGTGCCGCGGTTGGCCATCACTATGGGAATCAGTACTATCCTCAAGGCTAAGAAAATCATTTTGCTGGCATCCGGACCTGGAAAGGCACCTGTTGTTCGCAAATCTGTGGAAGGTAATGTGACTGAACAAGTACCGGCCAGCCTCTTGCAGCAACACAATGACTGCACTTTTATTTTGGATGAAGCAGCAGCAGCAGAACTTACCCGATTCAAGTCTCCCTGGTTAACCGGGGAAATTGAATGGACGTCAAAGATGATCAAAAAGGCGGTGGTAAATATGGCGCTCACTCTCAATAAGCCAGTGTTATCGCTTACCAATAATGATTACAATGAATTTGGACTGGGTGACCTGATTGTTGAAGAAGGAGATGCTTATGAGATCAACCTGAAGGTATTTTATATGCTTCGGGATTCCATTACAGGTTGGCCGGGAGGAAAGCCAGATGCGCATTTGCCCTCCCACCCCGAGCGGTCAGAACCATTTCCTAAAAAAGTAATTATTTTTTCTCCCCATCCGGATGATGACATCATCAGCATGGGTGGTACTTTTCAAAGGCTGCATGACCAGGGACATGACGTTCATGTTTCTTACCAAACTTCAGGAAATATTGCAGTGACAGATGAATTTGTTACCAGGTTCCTTGATTTTGCAGTTGGTTTCGAAGCCATCGCGGATGTCAATAGTGATAAAACAGAAAAGATTTTTGAAGAGGTCAGGAATTATTTATCTCACAAAAAGATCGACCAGATTGATACGTCTCAGATCAGGGCCATCAAGGGACTGATCCGGAGGTGCGAAGCAAAAGCTACCTGCCGGTATGTAGGCATACCGGAAAAAAATGTGCATTTTCAAAACCTTCCTTTTTATGAAACGGGTACCATTGAAAAAAAACCAATGCAGGAGGAAGATGTTCAAATCACGCTTCAGCTGTTGCGTTCCATTCAGCCACAGCAGATCTTTTGCGCCGGCGACCTCGCCGACCCGCATGGAACTCATAAAGTTTGTCTTGATGTGGTGATAGAAGCACTGAAAAGGATCAGAGCAAATAAAGAGACCTGGATCAGCGACTGCTGGTTATGGTTGTATAAAGGTGCATGGCAGGAATGGAATATTGAAGAGATTGAAATGGCGGTTCCCATGAGTCCTGACCAGGTGCTGAAAAAACGTTACGGCATCTTCATCCACCAGTCGCAAAAGGATATGGTTCCTTTTATGGGAAGTGATGCCAGAGAATTCTGGCAACGGGCAGAAGAGCGGAATAACAGCACAGCCAACATGTATGCACAACTGGGGCTCACGCATTATGCAGCTATGGAGGCTTTTGTAAGATGGAAATACTAATAAGTTAGCAAAAAACCTTTGGGTGCTCAAGCGGTAAGGCTTATTTTTGCCACCCGCCGGAATATTGGCTGCGTAGCTCAATTGAATAGAGCATCTGACTACGGATCAGAAGGTTATAGGTTTGAATCCTATCGCGGTCACAGCCACAGTAAAGGGTTTCATTGAATTGGGACCCTTTCTCATTTTAGCCATTTGCCCCATCTTGCACAAAAATTAGGAAAGGATAACCGTGAAATAAATGATGAAATCAGACATTATAAATTGGATTTGAATTTATCTATGCTTTCAGCTTTAGGTTCAAAATGCAATCTTCCTTTTATCCACCTAGTATATACAGCGACAATTAGGACTTTATCTAAACCTTTATCCATAGCTACCAAATCCCCTATAAACCTACTTTGCTGGAAAGGTGTTTTTTTTATTAGCCTAACCTATAATTTATGTACGCTTCTGCGGCCTACCCATAATAAAAAGTTGTAGATAAAATTGTTGAAATTAAACCACAGTTCCGCTTCTAGACGTCGTGCTGAATACAACAAAAAAGCCCAACTTTTGTGGGCTTTTAAAAATATGAGTGGCGTATGGGTTGATTTTCTAACACCACTATTTGAATGTACTTCTGCTTTTGTACTAATGAACCTGTGTTCCGGCACTAACCTGATGATGTTTAGTACCTATGTGTGCACCTGCACTGCATGAACTAATGGAGGCACCAATCACCATAAGCATAGCCACGAATAACGAATACTTTTTCATATAATTATGTTTTATTGTTTAATAATAAAACATAAATTATGCCGTTTTGCTGTGTGACTTTTTTCAAGTTTAAAGTCTAAAACCTGCGATCTATTGTAGATTTATTAGTTCCCAAAAATTTTCGAAGCCATAAGGCTTTAATCAGACTCATGTATAGGTTGAAAAAGAGCTTGAAAATACATAACCCTTAGATTTTCTATCTTTTAGTTGAAATAAAACCTATCATGGGCACTGCCACCTTTCTGATGGCATAAGTTATCATGCTTCACACCTGTAAACATTTGGTAAATGACAATTCAACCATATTAGAAAATTATTCTTTCGAAATAATTACCTGCATGGCATATTCGTAAGTATCAAGGTCAGTAAAGGTTACCTGTTCCGGATTCGCAAAATTTAAATAATGGTACATTTTTTCTTTTGTAAAACGTTGTGACCAAAAGCCTTCTTTTGTAGCCGTGAAACTATCGTCCTGGCCAGTAATAATGGTCATCCCCATTTTATGATAACTCTCCTCCTGCTTTAATCTTGTCGCCAAATTGTCTTTATAACAGGCTCCTAATACCAACTTGCCACCTGGGACAAGAAGCATATAGGCACTGGAAAAAATATGGGTGAACTTGTTGTTTTCAGTAAGGTCTAAGGGAGGTCCTGAACGATAGTTGGCAAAGTCAAAATTGTCCGGGTAAAAATTGCCCGGCGTAAACCACGTACAGATTACCATATCATATCGTTTCTTCCATTCATTTAAACGCATAGCATCAAAAAGGGTAGCTGTAACTTTATCATTAATCCGGTAATGTTGCATATTGGAATTGGTTATTTCGACGCATGACTGGGCATTATCTGTTCCGTCATAGCATGCTACCAGGTCCCACATTTCTTTTACGCCACATAAGTGCATAGGTATTCTTCCATTTCCTATGCCAATGTCTAAAATAGATACAGGTCGTTGAATGTGTTTGGCTAAAGCATGAATGGTTTTTTTTAACTCAATAAATTCCGCCCATTGTGCCTGTATCAGATGCTCTGTGATGTAATTCAGATCAAAAGATTTTTCTACCGTATTGGGATGATCATACATAGCCATAAGTCGTCAAATTTTGAGTTCATGATACCAATAAAAAAGGATTGGCTGATTACAGCCAACCCATTTTTTATTTGATTAATTCTAAAATTTAAAATTCAATGAAGCCTGGAAGATGGTACCCAATTGGCTGAACTGACTACCATTATAACCCAGTATCCGGTAACGTCCGCTGAAGGCTAAAAATCCTTCTAATAAACTTTTAGCTGCAGCATCATTCAACACCGCCTGTCCGGCAGGGTTCAGTGCTTTCAGCTCCCACTTAGGTAATACATTAAACACATTATTTACGGTAAAGGATACATTTACTTTTCTGGTAAAATCATACCCGAGATTAATGTCCGTAACCACAGCCGGCTTAAACTCCTGGCGTATGTTTTCCAAATCACTCCCACCATTATCAAGATCCTGAAAACGTGTGGTACCAAAAAGTGTATTGTTTAAATTGATACTCAGTTTATTGATGTGATAATCCATACCTAAAACAACTTTGTACTTAGGGCGACTTTCAGTGAGCAGGGATTTGATTTGTGTACTTAAGATCGTAGATCCTCCTGCCTTGATGGCTGCAGGGTCCTTAGGGCTACCCACAATCTCATTCTTTAATGTATAGTTTCCCGCTAAATTGATTCCTAATATGCCTTTGCCTAAAGCAATGTTTTTGTAATTGGCAACAAGGTCAAGTCCCTCCGTATTTGTTTTAATACCATTAATAAAGAACTGGATGGTCTTCACACCGGCATTGGTTAATATCTGGCCTAATGCACTGTTGGGATCAGATGATGAAATGGACGAGCTATAAACAATTCTGTCCTTGATGATGATTTTGTAATAGTCCAATGTAAAACTGAAGTTGCGGGTGGGGTTAAGACCAATTCCTACCGTATAGTTGTTTGATTTTTCTGGTTTCAATAAAGGAATACCCAAGGCAAATGCCTGTTTGCTCCTGTTATTAAATAAGCCAGATAAAGCAATGGTTCCACCTACAAAAGATGATTGGGTAGATTGGGTATATATCTGGTGTAAGGTTGGTGCTCTAAATCCTGTGGAGGCTGATCCCCGGATCACAAACTTGTCGCCTGATACTTTATAACGACTGGATAATTTCCAGACGAAAGCATCACCAAAGTCGCTGTATTTTTCGCCACGTATCGTTCCATTGATCAGGAAAGCTTTTGAAAGATCCAGGCTGGCATCAACATAAGCACCAAAGTTGAACCGGCTGTTGGTGGTAGCATTTTCCTGACGCACCCCCGGAAATGAATTAGCCCCTTCACCTGAATAGGAAGCAGTATCGCCTGCATAAATCTTATAACTCTCTTCACGTATTTCCGAACCAAACCCAATGCTAAAATTCTCTGTAACGGCTTTAGACACATCGTAGTTTCCTATCAGGTTGGTAAAAAGGAA
>JANLYU010000308.1:0-24251 GCA_031365785.1 Flavisolibacter sp.
ACGCAGGGCATCTTTTTCCAAAATGGAACGGCAGGGAACATCATAAAAGTTACACCCTATGCCTTGTTAGCTAAAGGGTAATACCACTTTTGAAAAGGTGGATCTTCTCCAAATATTCATATTACAGAATGCGATGTACAGGACGTACCAGCTGAAAATAGGCTAATACTATAATGGCGGCACCAGCAGTAACAAAAAAAGCAGTACTGCTGCCAAAGCCTGTCCAGATAGCACCTGCAATGATGCTGGCCAGAAGGGTGCAGATACTTTCTAATGAAGTATAAAAGCCAATAGCAGTTGCGGTATTGGAAGGAAGTGTTAGGTTAGTGATCCAGGCCTTGGTGATGCCTTCGGTAGCAGCAGCATATATGCCATAAATAAAAAAAGCACTGAAAATAATTCCTGAGGAATTGGAAATGCCGAACAGAAAATAAACTACTGCAAATAATAAAAGGCCACTAAAAAAAACCTTTCGGATGCCTATCCTATCGGCAAGAGCACCTAATGGATAGGAGGCCAATGCAAAAACAATATTATAAAATATATATGCTTCAATAGTTACCTGGTCGCTCCCTGTGATTTGTCTGGTTTTCAGTAACAAAAAAACATCCGCGCTGTTGAACAGCGCTAAAATAAGCAATCCAATCACCAGCCGGCGGTAATCGAGTGAAGCTATTTTCCAGTAGCTAAGAAAAGAAAAAAAAGTAGTCTTTTTTCCAATGGATCCAGGTTGTTTGATTTCTTTCAATAAAAAAATAAGGGCTACTGAAATGATTCCGGGAATAAAGGCAATGAGGAAAATCCGTTGGTATTGTCTGGGATAGTGTAGAAGAAATAACAAGGCCAGGGTGGGACCAATGGCGGCTCCCAGTGTATCCATACCACGGTGTAATCCAAAAACCCTTGCTTTGGTTGCAGGTGTAGCATTCTGCGACAATAGCGCATCCCTTGCAGCAGTTCTACATCCCTTTCCAAGCCGGTCAATCGTACGGGCTAAAAATATCCAGGCAGGATAGCTGAAAATTGCCAACATGGGTTTTGAAATGGTACTCAGCAGGTATCCGGTTTTTACAAATGGGAGCCTTACCCCTTTAGCGTCGCTTAATTTTCCAAAATAACCTTTACTTAAGCCGGCTGTGAAGTTGGCCACCCCTTCGAGGATACCTATCAGCAGAACGGAGAATCCAATGCTTTGAAGGTAAACAGGCACCACAGGGTACAGCATTTCACTGGCAATGTCAGCAAAAAGACTCACGGTGGACAAAACCCACACCGTGCGGTTGATGACCTTCATGTGTCGAAGATAAAGAGTGGCAAGATTTCCAGACAGGTACCTGTCGCGGATTAACAGGTGGAGTCTATGAATAACGGCTCGTGCTCATCATGAATGGAAGGTCTACAACACAAGGCATTCACTACGGATGACCTTGGATTTTATCCAAAAATAGGAGAAGGGCAATAGTTTAATTACTTTGACATTTCAATTTATTTCCACCATTTTTGCAGCACCTTCAAACCTTAAATCCAATATAGCAGCATGGGACTTTTTAACTGGTTCACACAGGAAATAGCAATAGACTTGGGAACCGCCAATACCCTGATCATCCACAATGACGAAGTGGTCGTGAACGAACCCTCCATAGTGGCTTTGAACCGCAATAATCCTAAAGAAGTATTAGCCGTAGGCAAGCGAGCTTTGATGATGCACGAAAAGACACACGAAAGCATCAAAACTGTAAGACCACTGAAAGACGGTGTAATCGCAGATTTTAATGCAGCAGAACTGATGCTTAGGGAAATGATCAAAATGGTCTATCCCAAAAAACCATTGTTCCCTCCCAGCTGGCGCATGATGATATGCATACCTTCTTCCATTACTGAAGTAGAGAAGCGGGCTGTACGTGACAGTGCCGAACAGGCAGGTGCTAAGGAAGTTTACCTTATTCATGAACCTATGGCTGCTGCATTGGGAATAGGTATCGATGTGGAAGAACCTGTAGGTAACATGATCATAGATATTGGCGGCGGTACCACAGGTATTACCGTAATTGCGCTTGCTGGAATTGTGTGTGATCAGTCTATTCGTATCGCGGGCGATGAATTTACCGCTGATATCATGGAAGCCCTTCGCCGGTATCATAGTTTATTAATCGGTGAGCGCACTGCAGAACAGATCAAAATTCAGATCGGTGCTGCCATGAAAGATATAGACAATCCTCCTGACGACCTTCCGGTAAATGGCCGCGACCTGGTAACAGGTATTCCCAAGCAAATTATGGTTAGCTACCAGGAAATAGCAGAGGCTCTTGATAAAAGCATATTTAAAATGGAGGAAGCCATACTGAAGGCACTGGAGCAAACGCCACCAGAATTGGCTGCCGACATATACCGCCGTGGATTATATCTTACAGGTGGGGGTGCACTGTTGAAAGGGCTTGACAAAAGACTAAGCCAGAAAATTAAATTGCCTGTGCACGTCGCCGATGATCCATTAAAAAGTGTGGTGCGGGGTACGGGTTTAGCCCTTAAAAACTACGACCGTTATCCTTTTGTGATGAGATAAGATAGCTACGAGCCAGGAGCCACGCACTGCGTGAAGCCCAGGCTCAAAGCTCATAGTTGTTTTCCATGCGCAATATTTTCCTTTTCATTCGGCGTTATTTTACTTTCCTGGCTTTTGTCATGCTTCAGGTTTTTGCACTATGGATGTTATTCAAATACAACAAGCTTCACCAGGCCGCTTTCCTGGGGGTGGCACAGGAAATTACTGGTTCCGTGAACATGCAGGTGGACAAACTGGATGATTATTTTCATCAGGGGGAGGAGAACAAAAGGGTACACCGCATGAATGATTCTTTATTGAACCTGTTGCACAACAATTTTTCCGTTACCGATACCACGCAGCAATTAAGAGTAGATTCAGTGATGATGGATACGATCAAAGGAATCCGCCGATATTATTGGAGAGAGGCGAAAGTGGTATACAATACCATCAATACGGAAAAGAATTATTTGCAGATCAACAGGGGAGCCAAATTGGGTATCAGGGATAATATGGCTGTATTGAATTCGGATGGCGCGGTTGTGGGACAAGTGGTGAATGTGAGTCCCAATTTCAGTTCTATAATGAGTTTGCTCCATGTGCAAAGCTCCGTAAGCGGAGGACTGAAAAAAACCGGTGATGCGGGAAGAATCCGGTGGGATGGGAAGGATCCCAGGTATGTACTGCTGGAAGGTATTTCTAAAAGTGTGGAGGTGGCCTTAGGAGATACCGTAGTTACCAGTAAGTACTCTTACAACTTTCCCCCCGATAAAATGATCGGAACGGTTGCAGTGCTCAATACAGACGCTGCCACGGGATTTTATATTCTTAAGATTAGGACATCGGTCAACTTCAGCAACATTCAACAGGTTTTTGTAGTGGAAAACCTCCAGCAGGAAGAGCAGTTACAATTAGAAAAAGACACTAAGAAAGCGCTGGATCAACAAAAAAAGGTAAATCATTGAGCGACCTGGTAAAAAATATGTTCAGACTGGCGATCTTCATTTTGGTGCAGGTTTATGTACTCGACAAAATACCTCACCTTCATCGCTTTGTGATCCCTTATTTATATTTTCTTTTTTTACTGTGGCTCCCCTTTAGTATTTCCAGGATCGGTTTATTACTAATCGGTTTTGTTACGGGCCTTACACTGGATTATTTCACCCAAACTCCCGGGCTGCATGCCGCTGCCTGCGTGTTGATCGCCTATGCCAGGCCTTTCATCATTTCTATATTGATTCCAAAAGATACTGCTGAATTGAATTACAGTGAACCTACTCCGCAGGGAATGGGTTGGGCGCCTTACCTGGTTTATGTTCTGGTGATGACATTCTTGCATCATACCTATCTTGTTTTACTGGAGTGGCTTGAATTTGGTACTTTTTTAGATTTCCTGATCAAAGTTCTGGCGACTACTGGGATTAGCTTATTGTTGATTGTTACTGTGGAATCGCTTTTTCCGAGAAAATTAAAATTCAGAACCAATACTGCCTGATCAGCTGCCCTTTATAGGCAGGAAAACCAGTAATGATGTGCAAAAATTGTGACCTGGAATAAAAACTTCATTTGAATTTCATCAATCTTTGATCAAATTTGCATAGTCATTGCAGCTAACCTGCACTATTCACCTTTCCATTAATCAATGCCTGTGTTCAACCAGTCGAGAAGCTACATCATCCGGATTATTTTTATACTTGCCTTCCTGGTCATTCTTTCCCAGCTTTTTAATTTACAGGTGCTTTCAAATAAATACCAGATCATGGCACAGCAAAATGCGTTTTTGCGGAAAACCGTGTACCCTGCCCGAGGTATTGTTTACGATCGAAAAGGTAAAGCACTGGTAAAAAATACCCTGATGTTTGACTTGATGGTTACGCCTGCAGAAGTCAAAGGGGTGGATACGGCTTACCTCTGCCGGTTGATGGAAATTGATACTGCTGAATTTCATAGAAGAATTATAGCTGCCATTGTTAAAGGTGGGAATGGCAGAGCCTCTGCGTTTGAAGACCTGCTGACTCCTGAGAAGTATGCAAGGCTGGAGGAAAATATGTGGCGATTCGGAAATGGATTTTTTTTACAGGAAAGACCGGTTCGTACTTATCCCTTTAATGCAGGGGGTCATTTTATGGGTTACATCGGTGAAGTAGATTCGGGTATCATTGCAAGGTCAAAAGGATTTTACGAGCCTGGTGATTATGTGGGGAGGAGCGGGTTGGAGTCGGCCTATGAAAAGATTTTGATGGGACAGCGAGGGGTTCAGGTCTTGATCAAGGACAATAAGAATCGGGTCGTTGGAAAATATCTGAATGGTGAAATGGATGAACCTGCCATAGCCGGCAGGGGTCTACATACTTACATAGATGCGGAATTACAGCAGCTGGCAGAGAAATTATTGAAAAATAAAGTAGGTGCTATTGTGGCAATAGATCCAAAAACAGGAGGCATCCTGGCCATGGCTTCAGGTCCAACATTTAGTCCGAACGATCTTTCAGGAGCCAGTTTCAAAAAAACTTATGGCAAAATGAACCTGGATGTTTCAAGACCTTTATTGAATCGTGCGATCAAAGGACAATACCCGGCCGGCTCAACGTACAAACCAGTAGCAGCACTGATTGCACTGGACGAAGGCGTCATAGGACCCAAAAGCAGCATTGACTGCAGGGGTAATTATTATGGTTGTGCAAGGCCGGTCAAATGCACAGAAAAATGGCCGGGACATGCAGCTAGTTTGCGCCTCGCAATAGCCCATTCCTGCAATTCTTTTTTTTCCATGACGTACCGCCTGACGGTGGATAATCCTGAAATGGGCAATGTGAAATCAGGATACATGAAGTGGAAGGAATACATGAATGCATTTGGTTATGGACATACATTAGGAATAGACCTTCCGAGTGAAGACAAAGGAAATATTCCGGATACTGCGGTGTATAATAAAGAATACAGGGGTGCGTGGAATTCCTGTACAAATGTGACTCTTGGTATCGGACAGGATAAAATGACAGCTACCCCCTTGCAGATTGCCAATGCCATGGCGATCATTGGTAATAAAGGATTTTACTTTACGCCCCATTTTGTAAAAAATATTGAAGAGGAAAACGCCTTAGATACCCTGTTGAATCATTTCAGGGTACCGCACAAAATTCCCATACACATTTCAGATACACTGTACAACCTTGTCAGGGAAGGGATGCATGATGTGACTGTAGTGGGTACAGCAGCATCCATTCCAAAGATTCCGGGAATTGATATTTGTGCAAAGACAGGTACGGCGGAAAATAAAATCATTCTTGATGGAAGGGTGATACAACTTAAAGACCACTCTGTATTCGGTTGTTTTGCACCGAAAGAAGATCCAAAGATAGCGCTGGCTGTGATTGTTGAAAATGGAGGTTTTGGTTCTACTTGGGCAGGTCCGATGGCCTACCTGATGGTAGAAAAATATTTAACCGATTCTTTACGTGCCGACAGGAAGATTGAAGCGGACCGTATTGAAGCAGCCAATCTTATGCCCGAACACCTTCCCCGTTTACAGTATAAAGAAGATTCCGCTCGGGCTTATTTTTATTTCAAATTGACCAAGGATAGCACCTATATTAAAAAATACCAGCGCAAATTCATTCCATATATTCCTACTCATACAAAAAAACCCGACCAGCAGGTAGTGTATCTTCAGCGCGATGCCATGATGGACCCAAGGCATGCATCTTTCAAAAAGAAATTCACGCATTCAACATGAACAGGACCGCAATCGTTTCAAAAGGTGCCGACTGGGCTCTGATCTGGTTATACCTCCTGCTGGTATCAATTGGGATCATGGCCATTTTTGCTGCCACTTACAGGGAGGGTGATCCTTTTGTTACAAGTTTTTTTTCCTTCAAAACTGATTACAGCAGGCAGTTTTATTTTTTTGTTATTGCAGGATTTTTAGGAATTTTTATCCTGCTAACTGATAGTAAATTTTTTACAGCCACCGCCAACCTTTGGTATGTAGTAGGAATTTTCCTGATGCTTCTAGTTTTTCCTTTTCACTCCCGCATCAAAGGAACTGAATCTATTATCAGGCTGGGAGGGGTGATACAGTTCCAGCCGGCAGAATTCTGTAAAGTGTGCGTATGTCTTGCCCTGGCCAAATATTTATCTCTGCCAGACCAGGATTTCAGTAAAACAAGATCTCAACTCATTGCTGCAGGCATTGCCCTGCTTCCCGCTGCGCTGAGTATCATGCAAAAAGAAACCGGTCTGGCGCTTGTTTATTTTTCTTTTTTTATTGTCATGTACCGCGAAGGACTTCCAGCCACCATCCTGGTTGTTGGATTTTCCCTGGCCGCACTGGTGGTAGCCACGCTGGTAGTAGATAAAAACATCCTTGCCATAGTATTAACCGGACTGGCGGTGTTGCTCATGTATTTGCAGGCAAGACAAATCCGCCGCGACCGCACCATTTTTTTCAAAATCATTCTGATCTGGGCCCTGTGCGTAGGCATTCAAAGATTTGGAGTTCCATTTTTATTCCAAAGAGTTTTCCAGCCCTACCAGGTGACCCGTATTTTCAGCACCATTGGAAAGGATGTACCTGCGGAATATATTAAGCAGGAAGACAGGCAAAAAATTGATATAGAGGGTAGCCGGAAAAAAGATCCTGATTACAATGTGAAACAGTCCAAGATCGCTATCGGGTCGGGGGGAATCATTGGAAAAGGATTGTTGAAAGGAACGCAGACCCGCTACGATTTCGTTCCCGAACAGCGGACGGATTTTATTTTTTGCACGATAGGAGAAGGGTTTGGCTTTGTAGGCACCTTTGTTTTGCTGGGTATTTACCTGCTGATGCTCTTCAGGATCGTTACCGTGGCAGAAAGACAAAGAAGTGTGTTCAGCCGCTGTTATGCTTATGGTGTGGCAGCCGTATTGTTTTTTCATATTGTCATCAACATCTGTATGACCATTGGTCTGGCACCCGTGATTGGCATACCACTCCCTTTCATTAGCTATGGTGGCACAGCCCTGCTTACTTTTACCATACTATTATTTATTCTCATCAGGCTGGATGCAGACAGGCAAATGGTACTGAGGTAGGCAGACTTATTGAATTGGGTGATTATCGGTACTAATTTTTAAAAGATAGGTCTGATCGTATGAACACCTGCTACCTTCCTACCCTATTCCATGTTCCATTCTCAATTTGCAGCAATGAAAATGATTCCGCTCAGCGAAGGTTCTTTCACCATAGACCATACAAAATTATTTGTCCCCTTCAACCAGGAACAAGATGAGCTGAACGAAAGACCAGTGGGCAGCCTTCTGGTGGAGATACAACCCTTTCTAATTCAAACGTCAAGTGACATAATATTACTGGATACCGGACTTGGATTCCAAGATAAAACTCATGGAAAGATGCAATTGCATGCCCAGCTGGCAAAGCACGGTATCAGCCCCGATGCAGTGAAAAAGGTTATCCTGTCACACCTGCATAAGGATCATGCGGGAGGAGTGAGTACAGGTCCGGATCATCTGCAACTGAGTTTCCCCCACGCTACTTATTATATCCAGAGAAGAGAATTTGATTTTGCCATGGAGAAAGGATTTCCTTCTTTCATCACTGATGAATTGAAAGTACTTGGAGAACATCCGCAGGTTCACTGGCTTCACGAAGATGAAGGCATGATCGGAGACCTTATTTCCTATCGTGTTACCGGGGGGCATTCACCCTATCACCAGGTGGTGTGGATCAGAGAAAACGAAGAAATTTATTTTTTTGGTGGTGATGATGCACCACAGTTGCAACAAATGAAGGTGCGTTACAAAACGAAGTATGATTTTAATCCCGAAAAAGCAATGCAACTAAGACAACATTGGTGGAAACAGGGACAGCAAGAGGGTTGGACATTTTTATTTTATCATGATATCAAACAACCTGCTTTCAGAATACTAACCTCCGCTAAACCCTAATTTTTCCTCCACTGCTCTGGGCAATTTTGGAAGTCTGCTTCGTTCCAAGAGGAAGGAAGTGAGCTGCGCCAATTCTTTGAAGACATAATGTTTGTCAGCGGCTGTTTTCAGGTAATCCTTGCCGCTGCTGCCGCCGGTACCGATTCTGGTTCCGATCATGCGGTGCACCATGTTCATATGGCGGTAACGCCACATGCTCAATTGTTCATCAATTTCCAGCAGGTTATTGAGCAACTGAAAAGGAAGGTGCAATAAAGGATATCCCCTGTAGAGCAGAATAAAAAGGGCCGACCTGTTAGCCTTCGAAGAAAATGCAAAAGAAACATCCCGCTGGTTAAAAAATACTTCATCAAACGAATCCATATTATTTTTTTCTGCGTCAGCTAGGCTATTGGCGTATCTCTTTTTATAATCTTCCCAGAAGGGGTGTGGTTCATTTTTCCCTACTTCGGTTTTCCATAGCACCTGATCATCGAAAAGAGGCATTCTCTCCAGCCATTCATTTACGAGCTGCAAAATAGACTGTCCGGCTTCTGCCATTTTGATCTGATCAATATGCTCCTGTTTTAACAGGGTTGTGTAATATTCCTGCCCATGACGGTGTTCGTATTTTAATCCGAGTTTGGCTTCCAGCAATTTAAATTGCCAACTTTGGAATCCAGATGCGGGCCGGATCATATCCCTGAAGTCAAGGAAATCCATGGGTGTCATGGTTTCCAGGATATCAATCTGGTGAATCAACACCTTTATGATCACCACCATGCGGTGGAGCCGGTGAACAATAGTTTGTAATTCCGGGGAATTATCATTCAGCGATGGAGTTCTTAAAATATGTAGTGCCGCATCCGCTTCATGGTGAAGTTGTTTGAACCAGAGTTCATAAGTTTGATGGATGATGATGAAAAGCATTTCATCATGGGCGGAAATATTATTTCTTGTGCTTACAGGATCCTGGGCATTGAGGATCTTGTCGAGTTGAAGGTAATCGTGGTAATTGATTTCCGACATGATACGAATGTACCGTTTGAATTTGAATCAAATGAGGGAAAAAGCGCCGCTGGTTGTAATGATAAAAGACCCATCACCAGGAAGTACAGTGATATGGTAGTTGTTTTTTCTTATTAAGATAGCCTGCTCAATAAAATTCAAACCCAATATCCCGTCTGAAGTATTTTCCGTCAAATTCTATTTTTCTGATCATAGCTTTAGAACGGCTGAGGGCTTCGTCAAGGTCTTTACCTAACCCAGTTGCACAAATTACCCGCCCTCCATTCGTGATCACTTTTCCATTTTCTTCCTTTGTACCTGCATGGAATAAAAGGTGTTCAGGGCTGATAGGCTGGAGACCATTGATCTCCAATCCCTTTTGATAATCACTGGGATATCCTCCGCTTACGGCTACTATGGCGGTGGCAATTCGCTGATCAATTTCTATTTTATTTTTATGAAGTTGTTGTTGAGCCGCATCTTTCAAGAGTTCTACCAGGTCATTTTTAATCCTTGGTATCACCACTTCAGTTTCCGGATCTCCCATCCGGCAGTTGTATTCAATCAAAATTGGTTCACCATCTACATTCATCAGTCCAAAGAAAATAAAGCCTTTATAATCCAATTTATCTTTTTGCAGACCGGAGATGGTGGGGGCGATGATTTTGGTCGTTACTTTATTCATGAAAGCCTCGTCTGCAAAAGGAACCGGACTAATGGCACCCATGCCTCCGGTATTTAAACCTGTATCTCCTTCGCCAACTCTTTTATAATCTTTTGCTTCCGGCAGTAGAAGAAAATTGATTTCATCTGTAAGTACAAAAACAGACAATTCAATCCCTTTCAGGAAATGTTCTACCACTACACGTTTCCCCGCTTCACCAAACTTCGAGCGCTGGATCATCAGTTCAAATTCTGCTATGGCTTCCACATAGTTCTGACAAATGATCACGCCCTTTCCAGCAGCCAGACCATCTGCTTTCAGTACTATGGGTAAAGGATGTTGTTGCAGGTAAGCAATTCCTTCTTCAAAATTCTCTTCGGTGAATTCTTTATAAGCAGCCGTAGGGATATTATGTTTTTGCATAAATGCCTTTGCGAAAGCCTTGCTTCCTTCTAGTTGTGCCGCTTCTTTTGACGGGCCTATGATCAGGAGATCCGGAAGATCACTTTTCAAAAAATCTACAATGCCATTGACCAAAGGTTCTTCAGGGCCAACAATCACCAGATTCACCTTTTCATGGATGCAGCATTCCTTAATGGCTTCAAAATCATTTACGGTAAAAGTTTGGTTGGTTCCAAATTGTGCAGTGCCTGCATTTCCGGGAGCGATAAAAAGTTTTGAGCAATGCTTGCTTTCAGTAAGTTTCCAGGCCAGCGCATGTTCTCTTCCTCCGGATCCAAGTAAAAGGATATTCATAGTATCAATGATGGTCTGCGAATATCGTCAAGATTGTTAAAGGAGTACACAAAAATATTTGACTACAATTTCGCAGCTATAATTTGTTTATTTTGTTCTTCATTGATTCTATTTTAATTTAATTTCTAATAATTGTTTGCTATGCCTGAAATTCAAGCCTCTGATGAAATCAGACTGGAAGCTTCCGGAAAAGGTCATCCAAAGGGATTGTATGTGCTCTTCGCTACTGAAATGTGGGAGCGGTTTAATTATTATGGCATGCGTGCCATCCTGGTTCTTTTTATGACCAAAGCGTTGCTTTTCAGTGATGCTTTTGCTTCCAACCTTTACGGAAGCTATACAGGCCTTGTTTTCCTGACCCCATTGATCGGAGGTTATATCGCCGACCGTTACTGGGGCAGTAAGCGTTCCATTATTGTAGGTGGTTTGCTGATGGCTATTGGTGAATTTTTTTTGTTTTTCTGCGGTTCTTTATATCACACTTCTTCTTCTCTTTCCACCCTGTTTTTCTTTTGCGGCCTGGGATTCATGATTGCCGGAAATGGTTTTTTTAAACCAAATATTTCTTCCCTTGTGGGACAGCTTTATCCTAAGGGCGACAGGAGGATCGACGCTGCCTATACCATCTTTTATATGGGAATCAATGTGGGAGGAGCTTTAGGACCTTTCCTCTGCGGCATAGTGGGCGATACCGGCAATCCTGCAGATTTCAAGTGGGCGTTCCTGGTAGCAGGCATTGGCATGTTGATCAGTGTGATCGTTCAGAAATTATATCAGGATAAATATGTGCGTTCCCCTGAAGGTAAACCATTAGGCAATCCTCCTGCAGATGCGCCAAGGCAATGGAAAAGCCCTGTGCTGATCATCGTAGGATTGCTTCTTTTTTCAGGAGTTGCTATCGGTGCGCTCTATATTGATGCTAAGGTTTTCAGTTACCTTTCTTATCTCTTGCTGGCAGCAGTTTTGTTTATAGGTTTTATCCTGTTTTCTGATAAAAGTCTTCATCAACAGGAAAAGCAGCGTATCGGAGTGATATTTATAGTCGCCTTTTTTGTTATATTTTTTTGGTCTGCTTTTGAACAGGCTGGCGCTTCCCTCACTTTTTTTGCTGACCGGCAAACACAGAGAGATCTCGGATGGTTTACGGTTCCTGCCAGTTTATTCCAATCTCTGAATTCTATATTCGTTATTTTATTTGCACCATTATTTGCCTGGCTATGGTTAAAAATGGGAAAGCGTGAACCGGCTGCCCCCACGAAAATGGCTTTGGGTCTTTTCCTTTTGGCTTTGGGCTATTTGTGGATCGCTTTCGGAGTGAAGGATATTTCTCCGAATGCCAAGGTGAGTATGATTTGGCTGACTGGAATGTATGCGCTCCATACCTGGGGGGAACTTTGCTTATCACCGATTGGACTTTCATTGGTAAATAAACTGGCACCCCTAAAATTTGCATCCCTTTTAATGGCAGTGTGGTTCCTGGCCAATGCTGCTGCCAATAAACTTGCCGGTGTTCTTAGTGCACTTTATCCGGATAAGGGGAAGATCACCTCATTTCTAGGTTATGAAATGAGGAATAACTATGATTTTTTTATGCTTTTTGTGTTGATGGCTGGTGTTGCGGCCATTATTTTATTCCTGCTATCAAAGCAATTACAAAAGATGATGCATACAAATGTCCAATGATTTGAAAAAGTAGGGAGTTGTCATTTCTCTCTCTATTATAGTTACATTTATTCTATCACCAACTTTGATTGTTATGGCAGCATCCAAAACGAATTTTCGTCCTTTTATTCTTCCTGATGAAAAGATGGCTGAGTTCACCATCAAGTCAGTGCTTACAGGTGCAGCCTTTGGTATCATTTTCGGTGCTTCTACCGTATACCTGGCACTGAAGGCCGGTCTTACCGTCTCTGCTTCCATTCCAATTGCGGTGATCGCCATTACACTGGGAAGAAAATTTTTAAAAACAACAATTCTTGAAAACAATATTATCCAGACAACAGGATCTGCTGGTGAAAGCATCGCCGCCGGTGTGGTATTTACCCTTCCCGGATTTTTATTTCTCAGCGACCCGGCGAGTGCTAATTTTTTCAATTATTTCACGATCCTGATCCTCGCCATCTTTGGTGGCATATTGGGTACGTTGATGATGATCCCGCTCAGAAAGTCCTTAATCGTTAACGAGCATGGCATTTTACCTTACCCGGAAGGCACTGCGTGTGCATCGGTATTAAAAGCTGGTGAAAAGGGTGGTGAATTTGCACGTACGGCATTTTTTGGGTTGGGATTTGCCGCTGCCTATGCGGCACTCCAAAAAGTTTTTCACGTAATCATTGAAGTGCCCAGGTTCGCCACAACGCAGGCACAAAAATTTTTTCCTTCGGCCCGGTTGAGTGGTGAGATTACCCCTGAATACCTAGGCGTTGGTTATATTATCGGAGCACGCATAGCCGGGGTGTTGGTGGCAGGCGGGGTGCTGAGCTGGTTCGTATTGATTCCATTATTATCATCCCTCGTGCCTGCTGATGTAGTGGCCGGCCAGTTGACTAAGCTGGGATATTTGAAAAATTTGTCCACTGCCGGGGGACCTGGTGCATGGGACCCGGTGTTACATAATTTTGGCGATTGGGCGGATGCCATTTACCGTGCTTACGTACGACAAATAGGTGCCGGCGCAGTGGCTGCCGGTGGTTTTATCACCCTTATCAAAACCATACCCACTATTATTTCCTCCTTCAGAGGTAGCATCGGTTCTTTAAAAAAATCAGGTATGGATGGCATGAAGGAAACGCATGTACCCAGAACCGAAAGAGACCTTTCCATTAAAGTAGTAGGAATTGGAAGCCTCATTCTTATTCTCGTGGTGGCTTTCATGCCCAATACGCTGATACCAGGCCAATCCATCGGAAGCAAATTGCTGTTAGGCTTACTCGTTATTATATTCGGGGCCTTCTTTGTTACTGTTTCATCACGTATTGTTGGACTGATTGGTTCTTCCAATAACCCGATCAGTGGTATGACCATTGCCACATTGATGGGGACCTGCCTGATTTTTATTGCGGTGAAATGGACCGGGCAGTTCTATGAGCCGATGGCATTGGTGGTGGGTGGAATGATCTGCATCGCTGCCGCTAATGCGGGAGCTACGTCACAGGATTTAAAAACCGGATACCTGGTCGGAGCCACGCCAAAATATCAGCAGCTTTCCTTATTTGTGGGTGTGATTGTGTCTTCTTTAGCTATTGGTGCCACCATAAAAATCCTGGATACGCCCACAGCAGCTATGGTGCAGCAGGGCATCCATCATGCTATCGGAACTGATTTGTATCCTGCTCCGCAGGGAACCCTGATGGCCACATTGATCAAAGGCATTTTGTCTTTCAATCTGGACTGGCAATTTGTTCTGGTGGGTGTGTTCATTGCAGTAACGCTGGAACTGTGCGGTATCAAATCCCTGTCATTTGCAGTAGGCACCTATCTTCCCCTTTCCACAACGCTGCCCATTTTTATTGGGGGTGCCATACGTGGTATTGTAGAATGGAGAGAAAAGAAAAAAGGAATGTTGGAGGTGGAAGAAGATGACCTGGGAAAAGGTAATTTATTTGCTACAGGCCTGGTTGCCGGAGGTGCATTGGCCGGTGTGGTTGTTGCTTTTCTCGCTGCCTTTGAAACCACTAATGCGGGGCTGCAAAAAGTAAATGCCGAACACGGGCTGATAGCATGGATCGGTGCAGAAGGTTACAAATGGCTGGGCGTTGCATTTTTTGGACTGATGGCGTTTACATTATATCGGGTGGCCTCACGACGTGTGCAATGAGAAAATTACCAAATGATGGTTACAGGAACCGCAAATGTTCATATTTTTTACCGAGAATTTTCTGGTCGTCGGCGCCAAGCCATTTGTCCAGCACTGTTGCATACACGTTTTTAAAGTCTACTGTATATTTCAAATCGCCATCTTCCAGGTCCGTCAAGTCAGGCATATCATTGAGCAATCCTTTTTCTTTTAATCCTCCCCCCATCAAGAACATGTTGTTGGCTGTACCATGGTCGGTTCCGGCACTGGCATTTTGTGACACCCTTCTTCCAAATTCAGAAAAAGTAAAGAACAAAACATCCTGGTACCGGTTATTCGTCTTCAGGTCTTTCATAAATGCGCCCACCGCACCATTCATTTCCTTGAATAAACGCTGCTGCTGATTTCCCTGGTTGATGTGCGTATCAAAACTTCCCAGGGAAACATAATACACTTTGGTATTTATTTCAGAATAGATCAGGGATGCAATTGTTTTAAGATCCTTACCCAGGTTGGTATCGGGATAGTCGGCTTTGGAAGGATGTGTCCTTGATTGCTGAAATATATAATCTGCTGATGATAATGTTTCCGCCATGGTTTTATATAAATAATCAACCGGCTGCTCCACATGATTTTGATGTCGTGCGGAAAGGGTTTTGAAAAATTTTTCATTGCTGGTTCCGTACAAACGTCTGGGATCTTTGAAAGCAAGTCCATTAAGCTGATCTCCTTTCAGGGCAAGGCTGAGGGTGTCGTCAATTTCGAGTGCCTGTGTAGGTTTGCCACACCCACTGCACTGAGCATCGAGGTATCTACCCAGCCAGCCGGTGGTCATGTATTCATCACTTCCGCTGGCGCTTTGCCAGATATCCATACTTCTGAAATGTGACCGGTCCGGATTTGGATATCCAACACCATTGAGAATGCCAAGGCTTCCTTCATGATAAGCATCTGCAAATGATGTAAGTGAAGGGTGAAGTCCCACTTCATCGGTGAGGGTAAGGGAAGTTGCTTTATCAATTCCAAGGTGGGGCCGTAAACGGTAATAAATATCATTTCGTATAGGGATAACCGTATTGAGGCCGTCGTTGCCGCCGCTTAGTTGTAAAACCACCACTACCTTATTTCCTGGCGGAACAGCTTGTCCGCTTTCGAAGGCTTTCAAAAATTTAGGAACCAGGAAAGAAGCCGTGGCGAGCGATCCTGATTGAATAAATGTTCTGCGTTTGATCAGCATAAATGAGTTTTTGCAAGTACTGGCGATAACGCTTGTTGTTTAACACATCTGGTATTCAGGTGTGCTCATGATTTTGAGTGTAGATGTTTTGATAAAGCTGTCACTTGAATTATTGTCGGCAAAAGTTGAAATGATATCAGGGGTAAACCCTGGTTGTACCTGCAGTAATGACGAATTCATGGAAGGAATGAGCTGGTCTCTTGTCATTCCATCATAATGCTGCATATACTTTTTCCAGTCAATCATAGCACGGATTGGTTTACCTGCCATTTCCCGGGCTCCCTTTCTGTCCACATTGGATTCACCATTATCCGTGCGTCCCATCATCTGGTCATCATCCGTTTTTGGTCGGATATTGAATTCATCCTCCTCGCTGATCAGCAGCGGCAAACGCATCCTCAACATTAAAGTGGAACTGTCGATCCATGATTTACCGCCGGGCCATCCTGCCACATTGGGTGGATACAAAAGCATTTGCCCTAATAAACGCTGGATCAGCAATTGCGAGGCAGCATTTTCCAGTTGCATGGGAAGCATGCGCCGGATGCCTGCCAGAAGCACAATTGGAGATTTAATGATCGAGCCTATATTTTTTTCATCATAAAACCACTTTGCTGTGAAAATGTCTGACATCAAACCGCTGATGTTATAATCAGATGCATAAAATCGATCTGCCAGCCATGCCGTTTTTTCTTCGTCAATGATATCATTGACAAAGAAGCGGTAAATCTTTTGAACAATAAAAAGTGCTGTTTGTTTTTGTTCCAGTAAAGTGTGGATCACCTCATCGCCATCGAAACTCCCTGATTTTCCAAGAACGGTTTTACTGCCCGCATCGTGCTGAAACTTCCTGAAAATGAATTCGCCCTTCCTGTTAGCACCCCAGCCCGTAAAAGCCCTGGCAGCTTCCTTAATATCGTTTTCGCTGTAATGGCCTCGTCCTAAAGTAAACAGTTCCATCAATTCGCGGGCGAAATTCTCATTAGGATGATCTTTACGGTTCTGATTGGCATTCAAAAAATTGAGCATGGAAGCGCTTTTTGATACCGCCGGCAAAAGATCTCTCAGGCTTCCCAACGCGTGCTTCCGGATCACATCAAGTAATTGTTGTTGAAAGAAAACATTAAGGTTTCGCGAAGCGAAATGTCCATGCCAGAAAAAAGCCATCTTTTCCCTGAGCTGTGCAGGGCTTTGTATCATTTGTTCCAGCCACAAAAGATTCAGGTCTTTGATAGCCTGTCTTGTTTGTTGCTGAAAATTTTTGCGCGCATCGTTATCCATCGTATTTTTCCTTAAGCCTTCTTCCTCAAGGCCATTCATCAATCCCTTCAGGTAGTCGTCGGTAGCATCCAGAAAAGCAGGTTGAACGGAAGAATCGTTGAGCAACGATTCAAATAAACGAATGGTATCTGTAGATTTTATCTGTTCCAGCTGGAGTGCGGAGGGTCCGAAACCTGCGCGCCACATCAGGTGCTGGTTTTTGAGTTGTGTGGAGATCATCCCGTATAAAAGATTTATTTTCAGACCCCTTCAAGCAGCTTTCGTTTAAAAAGGATCCAAATAAACTATAAATATTTTATTTTTAGTGATGGGGCTGCGCCTTTTCAAATACCTGTCACCCTTTTTATTGTATTATGGTGCATTTACTTCGTTTGCCTCGACGGGTTTAATGGTATGGGTGCCGCTTATTTATTCATGGATCATCATACCCTTACTGGAGCTTTGTTTGCGGGGTGATGCATCCAATCTTACAGAAGCAGAGGAGGAACTGGCGAAAAGGAACAAATGGTACGACTATCTGCTGTATTTGATTGTGCCCTGCCAGTACCTGGCGATGGCATTCTTTATTTATTCAGTTACTTATCAGCAACAGGGATGGATAGACGTAGCAGGAAAGACTTGTGTGATGGGTTTATTGTGCGGTGTCATGGGCATCAACGTAGGGCATGAGTTAGGACATCGAAACCGGCCATTGGAGAAATATCTGGCGAAAGCACTCCTGCTTTCTTCATTATATATGCATTTTTATGTAGAACATAACAGGGGTCACCATAAAAGGGTAGCAACACCGCAGGACCCCAGCAGTGCGCGGTATGGAGAAATGCTGTATTTTTTTTTATTGCGTTCCATGGTGATGAGCTATGTGAGCGCATGGAAAATTTCAAACAGGGAAGTTTTGAAAAAGGGTTATCAGGTGCTTTCCACACATAATGAAATGATAGGATACCAGTTGATTCAGTGTATTTGGATAGTTGCTATCATTGTCCTATTCGGATGGGTCACTGCAGGATTGTTTTTGTTGGCAGCTTTACAGGGAATTTTACTCCTGGAGACGGTGAATTATATCGAACACTATGGGTTGCAAAGAAGGCAAACAATCAATGGATCCTATGAAAGAGCATTGCCACAGCATAGCTGGAACAGTAACCATGTGATCGGACGTGTGATGTTATTTGAATTGAGCCGCCATAGTGACCACCATTTCCTGGCCAGCAGAAAATACCAATTGCTTCGTCATCACGATCACTCACCACAGATGCCCACTGGTTATCCAGGTATGATGATCCTGGCAATTTTTCCTCCCGCCTGGTTTTACGTCATGAATAAAAGGGTCAACCAGGTACAGGATGATTCCCGCATTCGTCTCTGTAAAAAACTTTGAATGATCATGACCAAAGTAAGGATTGGTACCCAGCTTACTTATTTGCCTGCGTTTTCTTTTACATAAGCAGTGACCTGTTGTGCTTCCGACTCATTCAGGCGTGCTTTAGGAATCATGCTTTTCAAAATTCCATCCCACCTTTCTATAGTGTATTTTTCCACGTTCTTCAAGGCATGGCACCTTCCGCAGCGGTTGATGTATACGGTCTTTCCTTGTTCTACCATGGCCACATGAAGTTCATCTGTTTTTGTTGTTTCAGAACTGGATGAAGTGGTAGTTGTTGGGATAGTAGTGTTTGTGGCGGGCACCATCTTTCGGTGACAAGCCATAACAGTTAGAAAAAGTACGGTGATGATTAATGTTTTTTTCATAGTGAAGTTGATGATAAAAATAACGTGGGATGGCATAGCTATATCTTCCCTTACGTTAATTATTGTTAAATCATTTCACTTCCAAAATAACGGTGCAACACGGCTGGAAGGAGAATACCTTTTTCTTGCTGGTTATTTTCCAGGAGGCAGGCTACGATCCTGGGAAGTGCAAGGGAACTTCCATTGAGTGTATGGACCAGGGTTGACTTTTCTTTTTCATCTTTATTTGCTGCGGAACTTGATTTGAAGCGGATCTTCATCCTGTTTGCCTGAAAGCTTTCAAAATTAGATACGGAACTTACCTCCAGCCATTTTTGCTGCGCTGCGCTGTACACTTCAAAATCATAGGTAAGTGCCGAGGTAAAGCCCATATCACCACCGCAAAGTTTTAAGATCCTGTAATGAAGTCCGAGAGACTGAAGTAATTGTTCCACATGATGGACCATAGTTTCCAGAACGTCGTAACTTTTTTCAGGATGAACCAGCTGCACGATCTCCACTTTGTCAAACTGGTGAAGGCGGTTGAGCCCCCGAACGTCTTTGCCATAGCTGCCCGCTTCCCTGCGGAAGCAGGGGGTATAACCCGTAATTTTCACCGGTAATTCACTTTCTTTAAGTATCACATCCCGGTAAATATTGGTCAGGGGCACTTCGGATGTGGGTATGAGGTAAAGTTGATCTTCCGTAACATAATACATCTGGCCCTCTTTGTCGGGCAACTGTCCTGTACCATGCGCTGATGTTTCATTAACAAGCAGAGGAGGCTGGTATTCTAGGTAACCGGCTTGTGTATTGTAATCAAGGAAGTACTGAACAAGTGAACGTTGCAACCTGGCACCTTTTCCTTTATAGAAAGGGAAACCACTGCCTGTAATTTTGTTGCCGAGCTCAAAGTCAATCAGGTCATATTTTTTTGCCAGGTCCCAATGAGGAATCGCCCCGGCATATAATTGTGGTGGTTGACCGCCTTTTCTGATTTCAACATTATCCTCGGGTGTTTTGCCGGGAGGAACTTTTTCAGATGGAAGGTTAGGCAACCTTACCAACAAGTTTTCCAATTTTTTTTCTACGTTCAGTAACTCGTTCTGGAGCGGACTTAAAGAAAGTTTAGCCGTTTCCACTTCTTTTTTTTTCAGTTCGGCTTCTTCTGTTTGTCCCTTACCCATCAATACCCCGATTTCTTTTGAAAGAACATTGATCCTTGCTTTACAATCTTCCTTGCCAAGAGTGAGTTTTTTACGTTCGTTATCCAGCAAAATGATCTCGTCAACCAGCTCCGGTTCTTTAAAGTTTCTGACCGCCAGTCTTTTTTTTACCTGTTCTGTTTCATTTCTCAAAGTAGCGATCTGCAGCATACGGGTGGTTTGAAGTGAGGGCAAATATAATCACAGATTACACGGGTAGAGATTTTGTGCACTCTATGATCCGGTTTCATACCGGGGTTTTGGGAGACAGTGGATAATCAGGATGCATACCAATACTTACATTTGTAACAGAAGCAATAATCTGAATCATGCACGATGATCTTCAAGTAAGGTGGTGGAAGTTGGAGCAAAAGCTGATGGAAAGGTTTCAAAAAAAACCAGACGTGGAATCAGTTCTTTTTATGATCGGCATCCAGGAGTTAGGCGATATACAGGAAACTTTTACCAAGGAACAAAAACAGGACCTGATGCATATTGCCATCTGTACAGTGCTGATGCCAAGTGGTTATTATGAAGTGTCGCACGTAGACGAAGATGGCTGGCCCCATTTCAAACAACTCAAATCTATGAGCTCAATGCATGCCATGGAGCAGGAAAACTTTTTGAAGGACCATATACTTTTATATTTCCAGAATCAGGGATTTCTGACGGAATAGTTGAATGTGGAATTCATGCTGGCTGGTAGAAACCTGAAACTAAGTACAACCACCTTTTCAATTTGACATGATCTGACAGAAATCATACTTGATCAGGGTTTCATCTATCTTCCTGAAATAATCATATTACACATGACAACAATGATAAGGATCATCCTGGTAGTGTGGGCTTTGGGATGTAGTGGTTTACTCACTGCACAGCAACACGTCAAACTAAAAAAGAAAGACAGGAAAAGGGATGTTGAATTGGTGACTACAGACGGGAATCTGGTACTTAGATTGAATGATTCCACGCCGTTACACCGCGATAATTTTCTAAAATTGGTCAAGTCACACTACTATGACGGCTTATTGTTTCACCGTGTGATCAGCAATTTTATGATTCAAAGCGGTGATCCTGAAAGCAGAAACGCGGTGGCTGGACAACCCTTAGGTAATGGCGGGCCTTCCTATAAAATTCCGGCAGAATTCAGGACCACCCTGTTTCATAAAAAAGGCGTGTTGGCTGCTGCCCGTGAAGGAGATCAGGTGAATCCTGAAAAAGCAAGCAGTGCCAGCCAGTTCTATATTGTACAGGGACGCCTATTCACCGACAGGGAACTGGATTCAGTTGAAACAGTACGATTGAAAGGATACCGGCTTCCTGAATCGCACCGGGAAGTATATAGAACCCTTGGTGGAACGCCCCAACTTGATCAGAATTATACTGTCTTTGGAGAAGTAGTTTCTGGAATGGATGTGGTCAACAGGATTGCCGGTACGGCTACCAGCAAAGGAAGGGACAAGGACCGGCCACTGGATGATATACGCATTTTGAAAGCCAGGCTGGTGAAAAGGTAAGTAATGTAGATGAACTTGTTTAAAGACCCAGGTGTTGTATAATATCTACTGAAATCGAATCGGTAATCGTAAAAATAGCAGAGAAGGCAGGGAAACAGAGAAATCTGATATTATCTGAGATAATATGTTGAATCTGTGATTAATATTGCATAACAATTTACCATATGAATTTTCCGGAAAAATTACATTATACTAAAGACCACGAATGGATCAGGGTGGAAGGCGATCAGGCAGTAATTGGTATCACAGATTTCGCGCAACACGAGCTGGGAGATATTGTATATGTGGAGATAGAGTCCGTTGGGCAACCATTAAATACCGGTGACGTTTTTGGGACTGTAGAAGCAGTTAAAACGGTATCAGATCTTTTCTTACCAGTGAATGGAACCATTACAGAGGTGAACCCCAAGCTCAACACCAACCCAGAACTGGTGAATAACGATCCATATGGGGATGGATGGATGGTGAGAATGAAACTGGTCAATAGTGATGAAATAACTTCGTTAATGGACGCTGCGGCTTACCAGCATCCGGTTGGTTAAAAAATCTGAAATTCATTCATTTACGTACATAAAAGGGTGTGAAGAACACCAGTTGGAAATCAACTTGGGGACCAAAGTAATATACGAGGAATTTGAATTGGTGGCTGCACTTCGGCATAAGGATAACCAGGCCTTCGGATATCTCTATGATCATTATTCCGGTGCCCTTCACGGCATTGTAAAACAAATTGTAGGTGATGTGGAACTGGCCAATGATGTGCTGCAGGAAACTTACATCAATATTTGGAAACGCATTGATACTTATGACGAAGCCAAAGGAAGACTGTTTACATGGATGTTGAACATTGCCAGGAATGCGGCTATAGACAAAACAAGATCCAAAGGTTTTCAGCAAAGTCAGCGCCAGATTCCACTGGACGGACAGATCATTCAACCCAGTGTAAGGCAGGGGATAGATGATTATGGACTGAAGAAAATTATTTTGAAATTAAAAGATGAACACAGACTTCTGATAGATCTTTCTTATTTCCAGGGATACACGCACGAGCAGATCGCTACGGCACTCCATATACCCTTGGGAACTGTAAAGACCAGAATCAGAAGTGCTTTAACCCAGTTAAGAACTTTATTATCCTGAAGTGAATATTAAGGAATACATATCAACCGGCATCGTAGAAAGCTACGTGATGGGACTTGTTTCCGACACCGAACGTCAGGAGTTTGAGACCTTATGCAACCAATATGCAGAAATCGCTGCCGCAAGAGATTCTTTTGAAAAGGAGATGGAAAAAAAATTATTGAGTGATGCCAAAGAACCTCCTCAACATCTGAAACAATTGATCGAAGCTAAGGTCATGGGTATAACTCCTGCTTCCATTCATTCGATTGCAGACAGGTCACGAGTGGTAAGTATAGGAGTGTGGAAATGGATAGCTGCTGCTTCCATAATTTTATTGGTTGCAGCGGGTTATTGGGGGTGGGATAATGATCATAAAAACAAGGAGCTCATCGCCAATAATGAGATCCTTCAAAATCAATTGCAGCAATCTAATGCTACCCTGAGCCAGTTGAAAGATCAGGCGGATATGCTTCAAAAGCCTGGTTTGAAAATGGCTGCTCTAAAAGGTACGCCTCTTCATCCACAGGCATTGGCCAGCATTTATTGGGATTCGGCTGGCGTGAATAAAGATGTTTACCTAATGATCAATAATATGCCACAACCTCCATCTGGTAAACAATACCAATTATGGGCACTCTTCAACGGCAAGCCCATTGACTTAGGGGTTTTTGATATGCAGGTGAAACAGAACCGCCTGCTGGTAAGAATGAAAAACGTTCAGAATGCACAGGCTTTTGCCATTACGCTGGAACCCAATGGTGGTAGTGTCAATCCTACCATGAAAGCTATGTATGTAATGGGTACTTTATAATTTCCCGAATCTTGACTTCTTCAAATCTGGGTGTTGAAATAGGTGATTTGTTTATTTTGCACGAATGATCCACTGGAAAATTTTTAGTTCCCGATGGGTAGCACTTTCCTGGTTGCTCATTATTTCCATACTGTTCTTCCTGCCAGGCTCTGCTATTCCTCACGAGAACTGGTTTTCAAAAATATACTTAGACAAATGGGTACATATAATTCTATTTACCATTTTGTTGTTTTTAGTGAGGTCTGCTTTTCAGTCAGATGTGCGCTTTTACAACATCATGATTATTTTTCTGGCAGGTATTTATGGATATGTAGTGGAATGCGTTCAGGAAACCTGGGTATCCAACAGGTCATTTGATGTATTTGATATTTTGGCAGATCTGGTAGGTAGTATAATAGGAATTCTGATATGGGCCTGGGCTAAAAAAAATAAACCCCTGTAGAAACAGGGGTCGCAACCAAAACTAACTGCTTATGAGAAAATTGACTGTCTTTATAATGAGTTCGAATAATAATCTTCTGATACTGTAACGCAAATTTACTGCCGGTAGTATGATGGTTGCTGTTAACGAAAGTTTAAAAGCAGGGTAAAAGTAAAAGCCCTTATTTTGGGCTCGTAAAACTTCATTTTTCAAGCTCTTCCTTCAACCGTCA
>JANLYU010000319.1:0-3893 GCA_031365785.1 Flavisolibacter sp.
TTCCTTTGCAATTTCATCAAGCCCCATTCCTTCAATGCGGGAACTGGCACCCGTGAAATACTGGTCAACCACATTTTTATTAATTCCAATGATTTCAAAAATCTGTGCGCCCTGGTAAGACTGCAGCGTGGAGATACCCATTTTTGAAAAAACTTTGAGAAGACCGTCATTCACTGCCTTTGTATAATTCTTCTTCAGTCTTGTTCTGTCGGTTCCCGGATCCAGTTTCAGGTGATCAATGGTAGAAAGCGCGAGATAGGGATTCACAGCGGTGGCGCCGAAACCTATAAGGCAGGCAAAATGGTGCACTTCCCATACATCACCCGCTTCGATTACCAACCCCACCTGTCCCCGCAAACCTTTTCGAATCAAATGATGATGTACCGCTGCAGTAGCCAGCAGGGTGGGAATGGGCGCATGTTCCGAATCGATGGCCCGATCGGATAATATGATGACTTCAAATCCATCTTCCACCGCATCCATGGCGTAGCGGCAGAGACGATCGAGTCCTTTTTTGAGCGATCCGTTTTTACCATCAGCCCTGAAATAAGTTTGCAATGTTTTTGCCTGAAAAATACCGGTGTCGATGCTACGGATCTTTTCGAGTTCATGATTGGTAAGCACCGGATGTTTGAGCGCTACACTATGACAGGACAATGGATCTTCTGCCAGCAGGTTGCCGTTGTTACCTACAAAGGTGGCGAGTGACATCACCATCCTTTCCCTGATCGGATCAATGGGTGGATTGGTGACCTGTGCAAAAAGTTGTTTGAAATAACTGCTCAGGTGTTGTGGCTGGTCGCTCAACACAGCTAGTGGAACATCTGACCCCATGGAGCCAATGGGTTCTTTTCCATCCATTGCCATCGGCCTGATGATGGTATCCAAATCTTCAGTGGAATAACCAAAAGCCTTCTGGTATTTAAACACCTGATCGTGTTCCAGTTCCGTAAACAACACCCGAGGTGAGGGTAATTCTTCCAGCCTGATTTTGTATTTATTCAGCCAGTCGGCATATGGCTTCTGACTGCAAATAGTTTGTTTCAATTCTTCATCACTGATGATGCGTCCCTGCTCCAGGTCCACCACAAACATTTTTCCAGGCTGTAATCTTCCTTTTTCCTTGATGAGTTTTGGATCTACAGGAAGTACCCCTGTTTCTGATGCCATGATCACCCTGTCGTCAGTAGTTACGCAGTAGCGCGATGGCCGCAACCCATTACGGTCCAGTGTAGCTCCAATGATTTTGCCATTGGTAAAGGAAATGGAGGCCGGGCCATCCCAGGGTTCCATAAAGGAGGCGTGAAATTCATAAAATGATTTTTTCACCGGGTCCATCATATCGTTATCGTCCCACGCTTCAGGGATCAACATCATCATTACATGTGGCAGGGAACGCCCGCAAAGTGTTAGGAGTTCAATCATATTATCCAGGCAGGCTGAATCGGATTGTTCATGGAGGATGATGGGCAGCAGCATGTCCATTTCTTCTTTTGAAAAGAAAGGTGCTGTAAAATTTCTTTCACTTGTTTTGAGCCAGTTGAGATTTCCCTGCAGGGTATTGATCTCACCATTGTGAGCAATATATCGAAATGGCTGCGCCAGTTTCCATGAAGGAAAAGTATTGGTAGCAAACCGGGAATGCACCAGGCCAAATGCAGATACCAGTCGCTTATTACTGAGGTCAGGAAAGTAAGTGCGCAGCTGAGCACTCGTTAACTGACCTTTGTAGATGATTGTTTTGTAAGAAAAGGATGCAATGTAAAAACCAACCGCGTCCTTTCTTACCGTATTGTTGATGGTATGAGAAGCATAATTACGTAATAAAAAAAGTTTTCGTTCAAAGTCATCTGGTTGTGTGATATGATCCGGACAGGCAACGATCACCTGTTCTATTTCCGGTTCAACAGATAAGGCTGAAATACCAATGTTATCGGGATGAACAGGAACTTTCCTATATACAAGAATTTCGAGTCCCAGTTTTTCTGCGCAACGGTTGAAAATGTCACGGCATTCTTCTTTCAGGCGAATGTCTTTTGGAAAAAATAGAACTCCGATTCCATATTTTCCAAAAGGAGGAAGGTGAACACCCATTCTGGCACATTCATCAAAGAAAAATTCATGTGGGGTTTGAATCATGATGCCCGCGCCGTCGCCGGTGTTGTTTTCACAACCGCATGCGCCCCTATGTTCCATATTTTCCAGGATGGTTAGTGCATCAGAAATAATCTGGTGTGATTTGTTGCTTTTGAAATTGGCTACAAAGCCGATTCCACAGGAATCATGTTCAAATTCTGGAGCGTATAAACCTTTATTTCTTGCCATTATACATAGATCTGTTAAGCCTGTTAGGCTGGTGAATATAATAGCAAGCGAGCGCCATGAAAATAGCGAAAATATTTACATCAACCATCAACATGGAAAAGGTGTTGGGAACAAGTGGAAAATATATTGTTCACTGAGGGTGAAGCCGGCATTTATGCATCCTGGTATCCTTTATAACCAATTGGATAACAAGGCAGCAATGGCACGGTGTTCTGTGAGGAACCCATCATGTCCATACAGCGAATCAATTTGATGGAAAGTGACGGCAGGTAAATGCTGTGCCAGCAGTTCCATTTCCGGCAGGGGACATAAAAGGTCGTGATTGATGGCAATGACAAGAGTTTCTTGATGGATTTGTTGTAATACCTGTTTCATACTTACATTCCTGCTTCTCATCAGGTTATGACTATCCATGGCCTTGGTAAGTATCCAATAACTCAATGCATTGAACCGGCTGGCCAGTTTATTTCCCTGGTGAAGAATATAAGAGGAAGCTTTGAAATGGTCCACTTTGTTGGGGTCAGGATCTTCCTGGGTGAGTTGATAAGTTTGATAATTTCTGTAGGTCAACATGGCAATGGCCCTCGCTGCCCTCAAACCCTGGAGGCCTGCATCTGCTGAACCGTTTTTCCAGGAGTGATCTGCCTCAATGGCGAGCCGTTGGGCGGTATGTATAGCAATGCCCCAGGCAGTTTCCCGGGCACTCGTTGCCAATAAGAAAAGACGTTCTATCAAACTGGGTTCAGTTACCGTCCATTCTAAAGCCTGGTAACCACCCATGCTTCCACCTACCAGTAAATGTATTTTTCGCAGGCGAAGGAACCGGAAGAGTAATTGATGTGCCGTCACCATGTCTCTTATGGTAACAAATGGAAATCTATCCAGGTACTGTTGACCTGTACGCGGATCAATACTTTGAGGTCCGGTGGTGCCATAGCAGGAACCCAGGATATTGGCACAGACGATAAAATATTGTTCAGGGTTCAGAATACATTGATCACCAATCATGCCCGGCCACCATTCAGCCACTTCAGCATTGGCCGTAAGCGCATGACAGATCCATACTACATTGCTTCCGGTTTCATTCAGTGTTCCATAGGTTTGGTATGCGATGGTGATTTCGGGAAGCACCTCTCCAGACTCTAATTCGAAAGTTTCCTTGGAATGAAAATAGTTCATCATTTAATTTCGGAGCGTAAAGTAAAGACATGCATGAATTAGATTTGTAAAAAATGTTCAAGGTGTCGGCATCAACAGCAGGCACGTAACATGGCATGTAGTTTTACAAATGAACGAATAAAAAATTTGAAATGGATCAGACGCGGGTAACAAAAGCAATTCGTAAACAGATTAGTCGCACAGACGAAATGGAACATGCCTCTCCATTATTTCTTACCAGCAGTTTTTGTTTTGAAGATGCGGAATCTATGAGGGCTGCATTTGCAGATGAAAGCGATGATAATATTTACAGTCGGTTCAGCAATCCAAGCATCAAAGAATTTGTTGATAAAATATGCATCCTGGAAGGTGCCGAGGATGGTTTTGCAACGGCTTCCGGTATGAGCGCG
>JANLYU010000347.1:0-1692 GCA_031365785.1 Flavisolibacter sp.
TCTTTTTTTGATAACGCATTCAATTGAGAACTCAACAAGGCAGTCTTCACGGCCAGGGAAACAGAATCCCAATTAACCAAATCCTCTGTCAGCTCATTATAGGTCATCAGCAAACTATCTACTGAAGCCCCCATTGCTGAATTGTACCTCATGATATATTTTGGAGTGGCCGTGACAGATGTTGTCGGATGGTCTTTACAACTGCATAAAGCAACCAACTGAATGTTAAGAAAAATAAACCATTTCCACATGTTAACGATTTCAACAAAAATAGTCAGGTATCCTGGGATTCATTAAATTCATCACCATACGCCAGTCAATACCACTGAACGAGCACTGATTTAGTCCGTGAAATCCATCATAAAATGGTTCCAGATCCCGAATAGAATGTTCATGGGGGCTAAACCGTACTTATATTTGCGGGCTTTATTCAACTTATGCTGGCTGGACTTCAAAACGTAACATTCGACTTCGGGGCAAGAACGATCGTTCAGGATGCCACCTGGCATATACATCCAAGTGACCGTATTGGTCTTATTGGATATAATGGAACAGGAAAATCCACTTTGCTTAAATTGTTTGTTGGAGATTACCAGCCGTCTCTTGGAACTGTTGAAAAAAGCCGTAACACCACCATTGGTTACCTCCATCAGGACTTATTGAGCTTTGATACTTCAGAATCCATTGTCGAAGTGGCCATGCATGCTTTTGATGTTGCCAAGGGTTTGGAAAAAGAATTGGACAGACTGGCTAAGGAAATTGAAAAAAACACTTCTGATGCCTTACTTCACGAATACAGCGAAAAGCTTCATCAATTGGAGGATGCAGGTGGTTACACCATGCAGCACCAGACTGAAGAAGTATTACAGGGACTTGGATTCAGTAGCACTGACCTGCTTCGACCCTACCGGGAATTCAGTGGTGGTTGGAGGATGCGCGTCCTCTTGGCAAAAATGATTCTCCAGCAACCAGATCTCTTATTACTGGATGAACCTACTAACCACCTTGACCTTCCTTCCATTGAATGGCTTGAAAAATACCTGCAGCATTACAAAGGTGCTGTGGTAATTGTAAGCCACGATAAGTATTTTTTGAACAGGATGGTGAAAAAGATCATCGAACTGTATCAGCGGGAATTACATGTGTATAATGGCAATTACTCTTTTTATGAAAGAGAAAAAAAGGAAAGAGTAGAAATTCAGCAAAGAGCGTTTGAAAATCAACAGGACTTCATTCGTCAGCAGGAAAGGTTTATTGAACGTTTTAAAGCCAAAGCCTCAAAAGCAGCTCAGGCTCAAAGTGTACAAAAGCGTCTCGACAAACTGGACCGAATTGAGGATGTAGAAATTGAACGGCCCAATATCAGGATCAATTTTAATATTGATAAAACACCTGGAAGGGTCTTGGTTGAATTAAAAGAAGTTACCAAGCATTTCAAAGAAGTTGACATACTGGATCGTGCTTCCGCAGAAATCAACCGCGGCGATAAAATTGCCTTGATCGGTGCTAATGGAAAAGGAAAGTCTACGTTGCTGCGCATCATTGCCGGAACAGAAACGTTTAAGGGAGAACGTAAGTGGGGACATAACATCGATGATGCATTTTATGCGCAGCACCAGTTGGAAGCCCTCAACCTCAATCACACGGTGCTGGATGAGATGAAAGATGCAGGCTCTAAAAAAACAGAACTGG
>JANLYU010000349.1:0-1573 GCA_031365785.1 Flavisolibacter sp.
CTCCTTTCAGTTCAAGCATTTTTCCATTACCCGCCCTTCTTTCTGCGGGTACAGCAATACTTTTCTTTCCACTGAGGTATAGAGAAGTTTCTGATTTACTCTGTAACACTTCTTTCGGTGTACCGGCCGCAACAATATGACCGCCATATAACCCGGCTTTCGGGCCGATGTCTACGAGGTGGTCGGCAGCCATCATGATATCTTTATCATGCTCCACCACCAAAATGCTGTTACCGATATTCCGCAGGTTCTGCAACGCTACAATCAATTGCCGGTTATCGCGCTGGTGCAAACCGATGGAAGGCTCATCTAAAATATACGTGATGCCCTGTAACTGCGAGCCGATTTGCGTAGCCAGCCTGATACGCTGGGATTCGCCACCACTAAGCGTTCTGGAAGGACGGTTGAGTGACAGATAGGTTAGTCCAACATCTAATAAAAACTGTACCCGCTCACGGATCTCTTTCAAAATATCCCTGGCTATCAGGTTCTGTTTATTGCTCAGCCGTTCTTCAACTCCGGTAAACCAGGCATGCAGTTTATCAAGGTTCATACCGCTTAACTCAGCGATATTCTTCTCATCCACTTTGAACCAAAGGCTTTCTTTTTTCAAACGGGCGCCGGTACAGGCGGGGCAATTTTTCAGTACCATGAATTTTTCAACCCACTCGCGCAATCCTTCACTGGTGTTGGAGCCGGCGAACCATCTTTTCAGCATCGGAATGATGCCTTCAAACTCGCCTTCGTACAACGAACTAACAGCACCTTCTTCAATTTCAGTAATTTCTAAAGAACTGCCTTCGGCATTGCCATACAAAAGAATATTTAAAGCCGAAGGCGACAGATCCTTAACAGGCTTGTCCAAACTGATCTTATTTTTTTTGGCCAATGCTTCCACACTGCGGAACAAAAATGCATCGCGCTGTTCACCTAATGGGGCAATGCCGCCTTCCTTTACACTCAGTTTGGTATCTGGCAAGACAGCTTCCATACTAATGGTGTACACATTTCCCAGCCCTTTACAGGTTGGGCAGGCGCCATAAGGAGAGTTGAATGAAAAAGCATTCGGTGATGGTTCCTCGTAACTGATCCCGGAATCCTCGCACATCAATTGCTTGGAATACTGAACAGTTTTATTGAGGTCGTTTATCAGGAGGAACATCAGGTCCTTACCCATCTTCAGTGTCTGCTGCACACTTTGGCTAACGCGCACTTTCATGTCATCAGTAACCTGCAACCTGTCAACCACCACTTCTATATCGTGTATCTTGTAACGGTCAACCTGCAGTTTGGGTGTGAGATCGGTCACTTCACCATCTATCCGCACTTTTAAAAAACCTTTTTTCCGGATGTCTTCAAACAGTTCACGGTAATGTCCCTTACGTCCGCGAATCAATGGCGCCAGTAAAGTGATTTTTTTATTTTTGAATTTGGTGAAGATGTTCTCTACAATTTCCTCTTCACTGAACTTCACCATTTTTTTACCGGTGTTATAACTATATGCCTCCCCTATTCTTGCAAATAATAAACGCAAAAAATCATATACTTCTGTTACGGTACCAACGGTAGAACG
>JANLYU010000362.1:0-13346 GCA_031365785.1 Flavisolibacter sp.
AATAAAATGGTGATATACACTTCAAACATATTTGCAGTGCTGGGCTTGCGGTCATTATTCTTTTTATTAAAAGGGGCTATCACAAAATTTGATTTTCTTCAGCAGGGAATTGCCATCGTGTTAATTTTTATTGGGTTAAAAATGCTGGTAGAAATATTTGGTATAAAAGTTCCGGTCTTTATTTCCCTGATCGTTATTGTCATTTGCCTGGGAGGATCCATTTTATATTCATTGCAATCCGGAAAGGCCGACATCATCAAGAAATCTGAATAAACGTGTATTCCATTCAAGAAATTGCAGGCGTCATCAAGGGAACATTTTTAATCCAACACCACAATGACGCTATTGAACACTTGGTATACGACAGCAGGAGGATCATGCTGGCAGCCACGTCCGTTTTTTTTGCCTTAAAATCAGAGCATAATAATGGTCATCATTTTATAGCTGACGCCTATAAAAAAGGAATCCGAAATTTCATTGTCAGTGAATCGGTGCCCTTACTTCCAGAAAGCTCAATTATCCTGGTTGAAAATACCCTGAATGCAATGCAGGAGTTGGTATCCTTTCACCGCCAACACTTCTCAATTCCTGTTGTTGGTATCACAGGCAGCAATGGAAAAACCATGGTCAAGGAATGGCTGAATTATTTACTACAGGATGCCTATGTGATCGTACGTAGCCCGAGAAGTTTCAATTCCCAGATTGGTGTGCCGCTCAGTGTGTGGCAGCTTCAGCGGGAGCATACACTGGCGCTTTTTGAAGCAGGCATTTCCAGACCCGGAGAAATGAAAAAGCTGTATGAAATCATTCGTCCCACCATTGGCGTCCTCACTAATATAGGAGAAGCCCATAGTGAGGGGTTCGAGGATGTTACCCAAAAGATCAATGAAAAACTGGAACTGTTTCAAACAGCCAATGTTCTTATTTACCATGCTGATCCTATCCAGGTACACGAGCGTATTCAGCATTGGTATGACCAAAGGGTACGAAAGCAACACCCGGTTCTCAAATTATTTTCCTGGAGTGCCACGGGACCTGCCCATTTTAAAATCACAAACATTGAAAAAAAAGCAGGCAGTACACGGATTGAAGGACATACAACTGATCAAAGCCTCTCATTTGAAATTCCCTTATCAGATAATGCTTCTGTTGAAAATGCCATCACCAGTTGTTGCGTGATGCTGGAGCTCCAGTGTTCTCCGGAACTGATCAGAAAGCGAATGGCCGGACTCCATGCTATTGATATGCGGCTTCAGTTGAAACATAGCTTCAATGACTGCCTTGTGATCAATGACAGTTACAGCAATGACCTCACCTCACTCAGGATCGCACTTGATTTTTTAAATCAGCAGGGGGCGGGACTGAAACGCACCGTAATCCTTTCAGAATTTTTTGAAAGTAGCAGGCCAGACGAAGCCCTGTATCAGGAAATTTCACAACTTTTCCGTTCCTACAGGATTACTCGGGCTGTGGTGATCGGTGAAAAAATTGCCGCTTATTTTTTGGGTCATGTTGAAGCAGGTTTATCAGTACAAACTTATTTATCGACGGATGACTTTTTGAAAGACTTCAGGAGTTCAGTTTTTTTTCATGAAATCATTTTGATTAAGGGAGCAAGAAAATTTGAATTTGAACGCATTGCCCAGGCATTTGAAAAAAAACTGCACCAGACTGTTTTGGAAATCAATCTGGATGCACTTTCAAATAACTTCAAGCATTACCAGAAATTACTGAAGCCCGGAACCAGGATCATGGCTATGGTCAAAGCCTTTTCATACGGCAGTGGGGGCGCTGAAATCGCCAGTGTGCTGCAATACCATAATGCTGATTACCTGGGAGTGGCTTATGCTGATGAAGGAGTAGAGCTGGTGAAGGCTGGAATCAGGCTTCCGGTGATGGTGATGAATGCAGAAGTTTCTTCTTTCAGGGCACTGATCGATTATCACCTCGAACCCGTAATTTATTCCTTTGAACTGCTGTACCATTTTGAATCCTACCTGAAAGATCAGGGACTGTCCCAATATCCCATTCACCTGGAGCTGGAAACAGGAATGAACCGGCTTGGTTTTACGCTGGAGGAAACGGACCATCTGGCTCAACACCTGGCGGCTTCAAATTTATTTCAACTCCGCTCTGTTTTTACACACCTGGCTGCCAGCGAAGAGGCGGCACAGGATGGATTTACTCAACAACAGGCGAATCTTTTCAGGGGGTCTGTAGAGCTTCTTGAAAAATATATTCCTTATTTTTTTTTAAAACACATTTCTAATTCAGCAGCCATTGTAAGACATCCGGATTTACAAATGGATATGGTGCGGTTGGGAATCGGCTTGTATGGTGTTGAAATGGATCATCCCCTTTTATCAGGTCTCAAGGCAGTGGCTACGCTCCGGTCTAATATTGCTCAATTAAAAAAAGTGAAGAAGGGAGATTCCGTGAGCTATAACAGGAAAGGAATCGTTACAAGAGATTCTGTCATTGCCACCGTTCGGATTGGTTATGCAGATGGTTATTCCAGGCGGTTTGGAAATGGAAATGGAAAAATGTGGGTCAAAGGAAAGCTGGTTGCTGTAATAGGCACGGTATGCATGGATATGACGATGATTGATGTTACTGACGTGGAGGGGGTCAGCGAAGGTGATGATGTGATCCTGTTTGGTCCAGAATTACCTGTTCAGAAAATAGCGAAATGGATTGATACCATTTCCTACGAAATCATGACGGGCATATCGCAAAGAGTGAAGCGGATCTATTTTCATGAATAGCAGCTTGAAAAAAGTTGCCTGTTGGATTAAAATTGATCACAGGATGTTCAGAAGAAATATACTGCTAACAGGAAGGACCTACTTCCAGTGAACTGCCTTTTCTGCGTGGTGGACCTTATCTTTGCTGCCATAAAATTCCAATGTGAAACTTCGTTCCGCCATTCTGATCATTCTTGTTATCATCGTTGCAGACCAGACACTTAAAATCTGGATCAAGTCGAATTTTTCCATAGGGCATGTGAAAGACCTGATGGGATTGCGCTGGGCGCAGTTGTACTTTATTGAAAATGAAGGAATGGCCTGGGGATGGAAATGGGGAGGTGAATGGGGCAAGATGATGCTCACCTTATTCAGGCTGGCAGCCGTCATTTTCGGTTCGTGGTATCTGGTAAGGATCGTGAAACAACACTACTCCAGAGGGTTTATCATTTGTGCTGCCCTCATCTATGCAGGGGCGCTGGGAAACCTGATCGATTCGATATTTTATGGGGTGATCTTTGACAAGGGAATGAGTTTCAATGCCATCCTCAATGATTATATTCCTTATTCAGGTATTGCGCACCTGACCCTGCATGGGGGTTATCAAAGTCTTTTACACGGAAGCGTGGTAGACATGTTGTACTTCCCGATGATTCATGCTACATTTCCTACATGGTTGCCATTTGTCGGCGGTAAGGAATTTGAGTTTTTTAGTCCCATTTTCAATGTTGCTGACGCATCCATTTCAATCGGCGTAATCACACTGTTATTGTTTCAGAAAAAACTTGTGCATAAAAAAAGCACGGAGCTACACCACCAAAGCGTAACTACCAATACGGAATTGAGTGACCAGGCTCAGGTAATGTGATTGCGCATCAATTAATCGTATATAAAAACAACTTTCTCCTTAAGGAACGGATGCCTGTATCCATCCAGATGCCTCACAACACCCTATCAAAGTTTCAGTACTTTTTTATTGACAAGGTTTTTATCATTGATCAACTGCAAGGTGTAAAGCCCTTTAGGCAAGCCTTCTGTAGGAAGCTGAAGGGTATTTAATCCTGTTCCCAATGTCAGTTTTTGTCGGAGAATGATTTTGCCTGAATTGTCTACCAACTGCAGGTAGGCTATCTGTGTGTCGGCTGAATTGACTTCCACAATCAATTTATCTTTAAATGGATTAGGTAAGGTTGCCAGTTGTAAAATTTCATCAGCAGCTCCCAGTTTAATAATCCTGGAAATTTTTTGCCTGTTCAATGTGATCATCCGGATCCGGTAATAAAAAACCTGATTGCCTGCCACATCTTCCGACCAGTTATAATAATTGATATCTGCGTTATTGTAATAACCTGTAACGGCACCTACATTGCTAAAATTTCTTCCGTCCTTACTTTTTTCTATAAGGAATGATACCTGTTCTTCTTCATGACTGGTGGTCCAGTTAAGAACTACTTTATTGGCTTCGATCTTTCCGGCAAAGGACAGAATATTGGTAGCGAGGGGCGGGCCGCAATCAGATACACTCAAAGTAAGTACTGATGCCACATCCGCAAAAGTGCAGTTGACATCAGTGATGTTGGAAGCTGTGCTGGCTACTACGACCCGGAATTTTGTTCCACTGTCTAAAGTCGTTGCCACGAAAGAAGGATGAGAAGTAAAATATTCCCAAGAGGTGCCATTCCATACTGGCGAACCAGTACCCACGGTACCATCATCAATCCAACTCAAACCATTATCCAGGCTTTTCTGCCATTTGAAATAAGTATAATTATTGAAAAAGGAACGGATGAAAGCACCGAAGTCCACTACATTTCCTGTACACGCCATTGGGTTATTGGTGGGAGTGAATGCAAGGTTAGGACTGCAAGTGGCTACGGAAATATCATCCAAAGCCCAGTCGTTACCACCACCACCCGGAGCATTATTGAACACTTTCAGTGCAAAGCTGGTTTGCGCCGGGCCTGTGAGAAAGGTAAATCCTTTTTTGATCCAGGTACCCGTGTACTGCATGTTTCCGGAAGTATAATAATCCACGCCATTGACGTTGAAGGAAAGATTGGGATACACACCCGAAGAATCGCCCAAAGCAGTTGGAATATAACCTGCTGAACCAACACCCCGACCTGCAGAGTCGCATCCGCATCGCGAACAGATATTACGCATCCATACAGCAATTTCATAATAGGTATTCGGGCATACCCCTGTAATGGTTTGCTGAAAGGCGGAATCGATTCTATAGGCAGCGTTGATCACCAGCATATAACCTGCACTGGAACTAGCTACGGTGTCAGCCGCCTGGTTACCCAGTGCCGGGCTCGCAGCTCCTGTATGGTCGCCAATAATATCCCATGCGCCAAAAACCCTGTGAGTATTATCTGGCTTAGGCCATGAATTTAAAGTGGTATATCCGGTATTGATACTTGTATTGTTTGCAATTCCGTAGAAATAGTCATTAGGGGTGTTGGCGGTGAAAATATTATACGTGTATCCAACGGGCACATTGGCTGAAGAACCCCTGTTACGGTTCTTTCCGGTTCCGAATGTTCCATTGAACTCCGTACCAATTGTATTGGCGCCAACGGCATTTGGACAAATTCCGTAATTTTTATACACCGCAATATTTCTGCCTGGGAATACAAAATTGGTCAATACCCCTGCAGAAGGTTTATAAGACATGGATCCGCCACCAATGCTGAGGGTGGAATTATATGCAGCAGTCACTTTTATCCTGTAAGACGCGATCATGATACACGTACTTCCATAGAAAGAAGGTTTGTGTGTGTTGATGATCCTTCCCCTCCTGAAGGCTGTAGCTGGGAATGCGGCACCATTGAAACCGAGGTTGATACGGATGTTGGAACCGCTGATCCATCCCTGGTCATCATTGATGGCATCAGTAAACTGTTTATAGATTTTACCTTCATTGGTTAAAACACGGATCGTGCCTGCCAGGTATACCGTACCTGTTGGTATCACATCAAAGTAACCACAGCTGTCAAAGGTTCCTGCTTTCACTACAAAAGCAGACCTGATCTCGAGGGTATCTCCGGGTTCCACGGTTCCACCATTTAGTCCTTTTGTTACGTTGATATAACTTTTTCCGAAGTCTATATTCTGTGCAGTAGAAAGGAAGGGTAAGAGAAGTATCAACACCAAGGTACCGCAGAATGCTTGTATAGGTACTGGTAGTTTCATAGAATTGGTTTGTCGGATAATTGGAATACTACCACTAAAATACGATCCAATTATAAGGAGTGCAATAGGACGTACTCTTTTTTTCCTGTATTCTTTACGTAGCGATTTTTCCGGAAATCTACTATAGGTAAAACTTGTGTTATATGTTATTTTGTCAACAAATCCAATAATCCATGTTCGAAAAACTCCCTTTTCATTACCTCATTGTTTTCCTTTTGTGGAGCGGAGGAGTGCTTGCCCAGGGAGAACCCTTTAGCAAAAGAACAGTCATTGCCGGATTGAATTCCCCATGGGAGCTTACCTACGGACCCAATGATTCGCTATGGGTGACGGAAAATTTCAGTTACCTGGTGAAGCGAATAAAAATTTCTAACGGAGCAAGTACTACACTTCTCAACTTATCATCCTTAAAAAATTTTTCACAAAACGACGGTGGCCGTTGGCCCCAGGGGGGTTTGATGGGTATGGCCATTCACCCTGATCTATATGCTGCCAGCCTGGCTACCCGTTCTGCCAAGCCATGGGTTTACCTGGCATATGTTTATGACCGGCCAACAGGGCAAACCTGTTCCACCAATTCATCTTCATCCAATCCTTGCTTCTTCAAAACCAGGATAGTGAGGTATGAATACCAGGGAAATGCTTTGATCAATCCTGTCATTATGCTGGATAACATGCCTGGAAGCAATGACCATAATTCAGGAAGGCTTACAATAGGTCCGGACCTGAAGTTATACTATACCATTGGTGACATGGGCGCAGGACAATTCAATAATTCTTCAAGAACCAATAATGCGCAGGCGCTGGATGTGATGGAAGGGAAAGTGCTGAGACTGAATACTGAAAGTGATGGTGATGCGGGGGCAGATGCGTGGGTTCCCAACGACAATCCTTTTTACAACAGCGCGGCCATCACTCCTCGCGACTATGTTTTTACAATGGGCCATCGAAACGCGCAAGGCATCAAATGGGGAACCATCAACGGTGTCGATGAATTATTCAGCGCCGAGCATGGAGATAAAAGCGATGATGAAATCAACCGCCTGGTGACAGGAGGAAATTATGGATGGAACGAAGTTTCCGGTTATTGCGATGGTAATTATGATGGGTTGACCCTGGGCGGTAACGCGGGCGTCAATGAAGGTGCATTCTGTTCCACAACGCCTTCCAACAATGAACCTATAAAAACACTGTTCACAGTAAACCAGGCCACGATCAATGCCTTATCTACTGATTATTTGACATGGCCCACAGTGGCGCCTTCGAGTATAGAATTCTATGGCAACACCACCATACCCGGATGGCAAAATTCCTTGCTGGTTACTTGTTTGAAAGCAGGAAAAGTTTTTCGCATGAAATTGAATGCAGGTGGAACCGGAATCACCAACCTTGGTACCGGTGTGGATACTACTTCTTATTTCAGGGGAGAAGGTAGATTCAGAGACCTGGCTATTTCACCTGACGGTTTGAAAATCTATGTGGCCTGTGATGCAAGCGGACAAACGTCAGGTCCCACAGGTAGTTTCAACGGGGGAGGTACACCACCACCCAATGCCGGAGCTATTCTGGAATATACTTACCTGGGAATTGTATTGGCACTTTCAGAACCACACCTCCAATATCCCACGGCGGTATCAAACATGATCAAGGTATTTCCCAATCCTTCCGCACAAAGTGTAACCGTCTCTGTGAAAGGTGATCTGCATAAGCCTTACACCATTCAATTGTATAATGCTTCAGGTGTATTCATCAAAGAAATAAAAACTTCGAAGTCGGAAAGTTCTCTGAACATTTCCCATTTGCCATCAGGTATGTATTTTATTCAGATCAGAAACGTTTATGACCGATTACTGCAGATGGAAAAAATCATCAGGCTGTAATTATTCATATCCATTGAACCAGCCATCATCCCAGCTTTTGGGGTCATTGGTAATTTTATTTTCCTGGATCACAGTAGTTTGCCGGTGATTGATCTCTGGCTTGATGAGGGTAAGCTTTGGCTGAATTTGTTTCGCTTTTAACTGTACGATGGTGAGCGGATATCCGCTGTACTGTATCGCAGCTTCTGATTGATCTTTCATAGTGGTTAGAATTTTGGATATTGGATTGGTTTATCTACGGCATGTTAAAATAACTGTTCTGTTTATTAAATGCAAAAAAAACTGTATAAAAATTAAGTTTTATCTAACACTTGTTTTCTGTGAAGTCCAAATAATGCGCAGCTCTTTTCAGCCTGCTGGGAATTTTCTTTCCTTCACACCACCACATCATGATACATCACCCACCATTTTAGAAGGGATCACCCATTCGTCAAACTCTTCAGCTGTTACATAACCAAGACGTACAGCCATATCTTTGAGTGTGGTACCTTCCAGATGCGCTTTTTGTGCAATTTCTGCAGCTTTATAATATCCGATCCTGGTATTCAGCGCGGTGACCAGCATCAGGGAGTTGTCGACATGTTTTTTGATATTATCAGCAATGGGTTGAATACCTGCAGCACATTTATCATTGAAGCTGATGCAACCTTCACCAAGAAGCCGGGCACTGTGAAGAAAATTATAGATCATCACTGGTTTAAAAACATTCAGTTCAAAATGGCCCAGAGAGCCGCCTATAGTGATGGCTACATCATTTCCCATGACCTGGGCAGCTATCATGGTGAGGGCTTCACATTGCGTGGGGTTTACTTTTCCGGGCATTATTGAAGAACCCGGCTCATTATCTGGGATTAAGATCTCTCCGATTCCTGAACGTGGTCCGGAAGACAGCATCCGTATATCATTCGCGATCTTCATCACACTTACTGCTATTGTTTTCAAGGCGCCATGCGTTTCCACGATGGCATCATGCGCTGCCAGGGATTCGAATTTATTCTCAGCTGTGATAAAAGGAAGACCGGTGAGTTGTGCAATATGGGCCGCCACATTTTTAGCATATCCTGGAGGGGTGTTGATGCCTGTTCCCACAGCAGTGCCGCCCAGAGCAAGTTCAGATAAGTGAGAAAGTGTATTCTTTAAAGCTTTTAAGCCATGATTCAGCTGAGCAACGTACCCGCTGAATTCCTGCCCCAGGGTAAGAGGTGTGGCATCCATAAAATGGGTGCGTCCGATTTTCACCACGTGCATGAATTCCCTGCTTTTATTCTGGAGGGTATTCCGCAATTTTTCAATACCCGGAATAGTTATTTCCACCAACATTTTGTAGGCGGCGATGTGCATGGCTGTAGGAAAAGTATCATTAGATGATTGCGATTTATTGACATCATCATTGGGATGGATAACTTTTTCTTTGTCTGTTAGTTTACCACCGTTCAAAACGTGACCGCGATAAGCGATCACCTCATTCACATTCATATTACTTTGCGTTCCGCTACCTGTTTGCCACACCACCAATGGGAAAGAGGCATCCAGCTGCCCATCCAGGATCTCATCGGATACACGGGAGATCATCGTGAGTTTTTCTTTAGGCAACAGCCCCGCTTCATAATTGGTAATGGCAGCTGCTTTTTTGAGGTAGGCAAAAGCCCTGATGATTTCTATAGGCATCTTATTGGTGTCCTGAGCGATTTTGAAATTATCGATGCTCCGCTGGGTTTGAGCACCGTAATAGGCATCAACCGGCACCTTCACTTCACCCATTGTATCTTTTTCTATTCTGTAATCGGGCATACCTTCAAATTAGTGGCGCAAAGTTAGCCCGAAAATTGCACTCAACTGGTAGAAGCGTCCCATATGAAGAAGTTGAATATTGTCATTTTTTTGATTTGTTCCTCCACTCTGATGTCCTGCATTTTTGTTCAGGGTGATCCACATACCAAGGCTGATTTAGTGACTTTAGATACACTTCCTGCCTATGCCGCAAGGGATTCCATACCACTTTCAAATGCTTTCCTGAAAGACACTTCACAAAAGGAAGTGTTGCATCGGGATGCGCTGGTTGAAAAATTTCTTGCACCTAAAGCCATCAACACCCACAACATCCGTCCGCAGGAAGTGATTAATTTTGCCAAAACCATGATAGGCACTCCTTATCGCTACGGTTCCACTGATCCGAAAGTAGGTTTTGACTGCTCTGGATTCTTTACTTATGTATTTACTCATTTCAGGATTATGGTGCCCCGGTCTTCCATTGATTTCACGGAGGCAGGCAGGGATATTCCCATTCGATCGGCCCAACCCGGAGACCTGCTATTATTTACAGGCACCGACAGCACCGAAAGATTTGTAGGGCACATGGGCATGGTTGTTTCTCATGACAATGGGGAACTTCAATTTATTCATTCCACTTCCGGCAAACAATATGGGGTGACCATTACGCCATTCAGCAATTATTACAACAGCAGGTATCTGAAAACCATCAGGATTTTTCCTGATCAAAGATGATTATTTTCCTGTGAACCTGGGTTTTCTTTTCTCTAAGAATGCACTGGCACCTTCCTTCATATCTTCTGTTCCAAAGCAGGCCCCAAATGATTCCAGTTCTACCTGGTAACCATTGTTGTTTTGAAAAGCGGCATTTACCGCTTTGATACAGCTGCTTACTGCCAGGGGAGCCCTGGATATTATCAAATCGAGCACTGCCCTGGTTTTTGGAATTAATTCTTCCGGTGAGACTATATAATTAATCAGTCCATAACGTAAAGCAGTAGCCGCATCTATGATAGTGCCGGATAAAAGCAACTCCATGGCCCTCCCTTTCCCAATCAATTGTACCAGTCTTTGTGTGCCACCATATCCGGGTATCAAACCCAGGTTCACTTCGGGTTGTCCAAATTTTGACTGGTCGCTTCCAATCCTGAAATGACAGGCCATGGCGAGTTCACACCCACCTCCCAATGCAAAACCATTTACTGCTGCTACCACAGGCTTGCTGCAATTTTCAATACCGAAGAAAACCTGTTGTCCTTCCCGCGCCAATTGTATCCCCTCTTCAACGCTCAAACCATTGAATTGACTGATATCAGCGCCTGCCACAAAAGCCTTTTCACCACTCCCTGTTATGATGGCTGCCTTGATCTCCTTATTGTTCATGATTTCCTCTGTAGCTTTTCCAAGGTCATGAATGACAGACCGGTTCAGTGCATTCAGCTTATCGGCGCGGTTGATAGTAATGAGATAAATTCCATTTTCCAAAGAAGTCAGAAGGTTCTGGTACATATAATTCATTAAAATGAACGGTGGTGATTGACCCACTCGGAAATATAGCCGGCGATAACTGTGGTGGGTGTTCCGGGCGGAAAAAGCTTTCCCACACCAAGCTGGTGTAAAGTGGCCATATCATCCTGTGGAATAATGCCTCCGCCAGTAAGTAGAACATCATGGAGTTCTTTTTCCTTCATGAGCGCCAGCACTTTTGGAAAAACGGTCATGTGCGCGCCAGAGAGGATACTGATACCGATAGCATCCACATCCTCCTGCAGCGCAGCACTCACCACCATTTCGGGAGTTTGCCGCAATCCGGTATAGATGACTTCCATGCCCGCATCGCGTAAGGCAGCAGCAATAATTTTAGCACCGCGGTCATGACCATCCAGACCAACTTTTGCTACCAGGACCCTGAGCGGACGGTTGATTTTTTCCATGTTTGTAACCCTCAAAAATAGGCAATCGACATTGTTATTCTCCAAATTCAGCCTTCATCACGGCAAGTCCTTTGACTGCCAGTTTCCATGCACTGTCTGATCCATTGTGGAAGAAAATGATCTTGGTGCCGAATTCCCGCGAAAGTGGGTTGGCTATCGAATCTATAATAGACACCTGTTGAAAATGCTGGAAAACTTTGTCATCCTTACCGGGCAGATCCCTGCCAATAAAGATCAGGTGCCTGAACCGGATATCTTTGGGAATCCAGAACAGGAAAGTGCCATTATCACAAATCACTTTTTTCGAATACGCTTCACCGTTACCATAATAACGGACAGCACCGGCCTCGCCATAATTACGGCAATAGATCAGGGTATTTTTTTGAATACTGTCGGGCAGTGCCTGATAGAACAACTTTGTTTTTTGTGTCAGTTCCTTCCATCCGAGCATATCTGCGAAATCCTGTTGCAAAGGGTGTTCTTTTCTGTCTTCCCATTTCAGTAATCCTAATTTACCCAGCTGGTATCGCTCATTGAATTGCTGCATGCGCAAAGGCGGCTGCATGGGTAAAAGTACCGGGATGAATGGAAAAGAAAGCACGCAAATGAGGCTGATAACAGCAATACGCCAATAGATTTTCTTTTTAGTTACAGATTCCAGCCACACGCCTCCGGCAGCCAAAAGCATGGGATAGGCACCCAGCGTATAATACCCTTTTCCGCTTCCCATCATGACGAAAAAAATGACCAAAAGAAACATATATCCGAGGATCCTGTACTGTTGATTCCTGAGCAACCAGGTTAAACCTCCTATCCATACGAAGCATACCGGGAACAGCATCAGCAATTGTTCTTTGATAAAATCAGTTTTATTAAGATACTTCAATTGCGTATCGTGAAGTTCACGCATATGATGTAGCAGGGGCCAATGGTGCGTCCATTGCCAATATATATTGGGTAAGATCAAGAGCATGCCCCATGCAATAGCCCCCTGAAAATGTTTGACTTTCCATTTGTGGAAGTGGTGGTTCAACATTAATGAAAGAACGAGGGCGGCTGCAAAAAAAACAATCGAATACTTGCTCCACCAGCCCAGCGCCAATGCCGTGGAAAGCTGATAATAGCAAATGGGTTTTTGAGTACGGATACACCGTAAAAGATAATAAACGCTGAGTGTCCAGAAAAAAATGTCTAGGAAGTTCGGCTGGAAAAGGAAATGAATCCTCATGTAGGCGCTGAAAAGTATTCCCAGACTGGCAATTACCTGTGAAAATAATTTTCCACCTAATTCCTTCGCAATGCCAGCTGTAATCAAAAGGGTACCGGCCCCAAAAATTGAAGGCCAGAATTTTATCATGAAAAAGCCACCTCCACAAAGAGAAGAGAGGTAGCTTAACCAACCGATCATTGGTGGATTTTCAAGAAAGCCCAGGGACAGGTGTTGACCCTGCTCGTAATACAGGAATTCATCCCGGTGTAATTCAAAACCAGGATTTTGCAATAGAAAAGGCAATGTAAATTTTACAATTGCCAGCAAAAGAATAATCGATTGATTTTTTTTCATAACCCAGTTGTTGAAGGTACCGGTGTCGATTCTTTCCGCAATTCAAATATCTGCCGGAATGTGTATCTTGAAAAATGCAATACAGAAGACTGGGAAAAACAGATTTATTGATCAGTGAAATTGGATTTGGCGCTTGGGCCATAGGAGGCAATGCAGTTGTTGGCGGTACACCTATTGGGTGGGGCGCAGCTGATGATGAAGAGTCGAAAAAAGCTATTCAGGCAGCCCTTCAGTCGGGTATTAATTTTTTTGATACGGC
>JANLYU010000373.1:0-8138 GCA_031365785.1 Flavisolibacter sp.
TCAATAAGTCAAACGTGTGTTTTTGCATGTTATTTGATTAACAAAGACAAAAATGTAACAATGAAGAATGGTGTACAATTATCAAACCCAAGTATTGTCTTCTGTATAGCGATGGACCTGATCGGATATGCAAGTTATGCCATTCCGGTACTTGCTGAGATCTCAGACATCATCTGGGCTCCAGTATCTGCTTTTATTTTTCTGAAAACATTTGGCGGAAAGATTGGGAGGATGGGAAGCGTTTTTAATTTTATTGAAGAGATACTTCCGTTCACAGACTTTATTCCATCATTTACCATTGCATGGTTTATACGGAGTAACAGTCTTTCTAAAGATAAGATGATTGTAAGGGGAAGTTGATTGGTTGATGAGTTGATGAGTTGCTTAGTAGGCATGCTTTATAAAAACAAAGACTAAGCAACCTGTCTACCCATCAACTAAACTCCGCCGCCGTCTGGTCTCCCGACCAACGGCGATTTTTTTTGCCACGAATGCACGAATCACCATCTGATCTCCGAGGTAACTATATTCCTGTTAGACCACGGATCGAAAATCACTTTTTAGATTTATTGTTTGTAGCAAAGGGCCAAATTGCGAGCAAAACTCTGCAAATAGAAATACCCATCAACTCATCAACTCATCCCCCATCTCCCATCTTCTATCTCCCATCTTCCATCTTCCAAAACACTTGCTTTCCATTAATATAATCCTTACTATTATATATTCTTCACCTAAACTATAATGTTATGCAAAGAAAATTCCTTCTTTTCCAGGTGGTACTATTGCTGTTTGCTTTTGTGAATGGCCATGCACAGGATCTTCGTCCCAGCGCATCTATTTCTGTAAAACAAGCCCGCGTTCTGGCGACAGAACAGATGCCCGCTGTTTTGCAATGGATCGAACCTGAAGACCTCGCCTTGTATGGATTTTCATCTACTGATGATTTCAGCAAGATCACTGTCGGACGTGCATTCTACCTTTCTTCAATGGAAGCAGTGAAACAAATGAATGTGGATAGCAAAACCAGCCTGGAGATAAGATCCATGATGCTGCCGCTTATTTTAGACAATACCGTACGCTGTTTTATTTATGTATCATTCGAGGATGGAAAATGGAAGGCAGTTGGAATCGGGAGCAGGGAATACGCGGTAAAAGGGGGCGAAATATTCAATAAGAGTGATGATGTTGCTTCATTGATCATTTCCATGCACCAGATGAATGAAGAATTCATTGCTGACAATCCCAAAGGTGTTAGCATGTATAAGCCTGTCTTTCATACCAACAAAGAACTTGTGAAAGAAAGCTACTCTATGAATGAGTTAAAGGTCCTGTTCGCCGAATCTTTGAAGCAGACAAAATAACTCCAAATCTCATTGTCATAAATAAAAATCAAGATCATGAAAAAAATATTCTTACAAAGCATATTCCTGATGGTGATCCTTTTTTCACAACAGGCAACATTTGCGCAAACACCCACAGGCAACTATGTACCAGCATATATTCAGGAACAATCCAACTGGTGCTGGGCTGCCTGCGGTTCTATGATTTACTGGTCCTACCATACCGGCAGCATTGCCCAATGTACCTTTGTGGCTAAATCCCGCGATAAGGAAAATTCTGATCTCTTTGATTGCGGCAATCTTTCCGGCAGCACATCAAGCCCGTGCACATACCCGGGAACTTTCAACAGCCCTCAGTCATTGTATACCTGCGGTGGCTCAGTAGAAAATGTATTGGATGTATATGGCATCAGCTCTACGGGCTACAGCCATGGTTTCAGTACAAGCGAGCTTACGAGTGCAATGTCAGCAAGAAAAATGTGCATTGCGCGCTGGGGATGGAACGGTGGTGGTGGACATATGTTGGTGGTAAACCGTTATAAAAGTGGTAATGTTTATTTCAACAATCCGCTTTCCGGCGCTGTGATATGGTCTTACAATACTTTTAAAACAGCTAATGGACAGGGCACGTGGACCCATACCCTTCGTATGGACAATGCTGCATCTTATGGCAGCATTTATTATAGAACTGCAGAAGTAAAACCCGATTATCCTGATGGTTCCAACTCAGCAGTTATTGAACCAGCAGTTGCCGACAGAGAGATATTGAATCTTTATCCTAATCCTACTGTGGATAATGTAACGATAATGCTGGGAGAAAGATCAGACATTTCAGAAGTAAGCATCATGAATGCTACCGGTGTGGTTGTATATAAACAATCGGTAAGTACCAAGACCGGCTACCTGAAAGTGAATGTGAGTCAATGGGCCCGGGGGATATATATGGTTAAGGTAGGAGGGGTGACGAAGCAGCTTGTGGTTCGGTAATGTATTATGTAGTTGATGAGTTGATTGGTTGATGCCCGCCCGGCAGAAAAGTCGTTCGGACAGGAGTTGAATGGTTGAGAAGTAAGCACGCTTCACAATAAGAAAGACTCATCAACCCATCAACTCATCACTCATCACTCGCCTCCGAAACTGCAGCAAGCAGCCCTAATTGCATTGCTTCATGCGGAAGAGCTTGTATTCGGATCTCAAAATCCAGGAGGCTTGACCAACAAATTGAACTTCTTTTTTCCGGGTGTAAGTACTCTTGCCGATAATATATATATGTCGTATGATGGCCGCCAGATTATCGTTCCCGTCAATGCCCGTTATTTCTGTTATTATTTCAAGACTATCTCTATTGAATTTATTTTTTGTTTTAATTACTTCATTGTTTAATGACCTGCCATCTTTCGAAATGAAAATAGTGTCCTGCGTGTTAGCCTTTGGTTCTTTCGGATAAATCAAAGAACAGACAACAATATTATTCTTATTAGAATTCTTCACTATAATACGGGCAGGCATTGAAAAAGGCCGGTTCGATGTGTAGTCAATGTAAGTAAGGCTGCCTTCCCAGCAACCAACGAGCTTTGTAAGGTCCTTATGTGTTATTGTAGAATCTGAATAAGAGAAACAATTGTAGAAGCTCAGGCAAGACACGATGCAAATAATAATTCTGATTTTCATAACAAGCTTTTGTTAGATATATATGTGAAAGTAACAACACGGATGATATTTCTGAAATAGTGTTTAATGAACATTGCCAGAAAAAATAGAAAGGTAAAACAGAGTCATATTTTCGGCGGAGTTTGGCATGCCTGCCGGTAGGCAGGTCTCCTGACCAACTTTAGCCCGCATTGTTTAAATACTTGAAAGGTTGATGCGTTAATGGGTTAATGAATAAGCAAATTCTGAAGTACAAAGACTCATCAACACATCAACTCACCAACCAAATTTCAACTTCTCCTCTTATGTTACTTCCTTGTGTGTCACCTGATGATTTTGTTTATGTATCTCAATTCCTCTTTTGCCTTTTCTAAACGCCAGATAAAATTGAAACAACCCTAAAAACAGATAGGTAACCGGTAATGCTTTTTTGCCATATTTGAATAGATCAAAAGCCACGACTAAGGATAAAATGGCTTCTATTACAAAAAAAACACCGTCGATCCACGGTAACTTTTTTTCAATAATGGTATGAAATAATGCAAGAATCAGAACTATTAGTCCGGCAATTGCAAATAATTTGTAGGAATGATGTCGTGTTTCATAATTATCATATGAATGAATAAGAATTGTTGCCGCTGCAGCAAAATGTGCAACACGTTTTCTTTTCTCTTTGTCTTTGATTAAATGCCTTCGGATCATTGTAGAATTATGAGTTGTAAATAGCCGATAATACTAATATACGGTATTTCCAATTTGGAAAAAGGGATGAGTGAGGTGTCATGAGTGGATGAGGTTGACGAGTTGATGAGGTTGACGAGTAAGTAGGCTCTGCAAATTTTAAGTACACATCAATTAAAAGGTGGGTCATTCTTTAATAAAGGTTTACCCAACCAAAACTACCCATGTATGTTGTAAAAGCAAAGTCCTGGTTCGCCAGTGCTGTGCAACAAAAGCAGGATCCGGAAGCACAAGAATTACTTAAACTCATTGCCCATCCAATATTATCGCTACCGCCATTGCATCCAGTGGAGGGACTTGAGAATTCAATCGTGTAAACCGAACCTGCAGCTACTGCTGTATGAAAAGGAAATGTGTACAACCCATACCCAGCCAGCGGAACAACAAATGAAGAAGTTTGCAGAACAGCCCCGCCGATTCCGCTACCACTACGGATCTTTAAGGTTACGGTAGAGGGCAGACAGCCAGCGTAGCCATTCAGGTACATTTTAATTGAGGTCAGGAAGCCTGTATATGGCCCCTGGGTAAAGCTTTGCCGTTTAGTGCCACAGGCGGCCCCGGTGCAGGAATTGTCAAAACTAAGCGATCCCTGGTCTGCGCTTTCACTGAGCAAACCGTATCCTTGAAATTTTGAAAAATCGGTATTATAAATAAGCATACCCTCCACAGGGGTAAGTGCATTACGTTGTGCACTGTTCATCCGCGGCAGCAGGACTGCACCTGTAACTGAATTAACTTCCAGTGCAGCGGAAGGAGCAGGAGTAGTAGTGCCGATACCTACATTCTGTGCATTTGCATTAATTGAAAATATCAGGCTAATAAAAAGTGGTATTATTTTAATCATAGCTCTATTTGTTGAAAAATATTAATGGGTAAAAGAGCTCATTCAAGATAATAATTCCTTCCGGTTCTACAAAGATGATTCCGCCGCCGTCTGGTTTCCCGACCAACGGCGATTTTTTTTGCTACGAATGCACGAATTTACATGGCATCACTCATCCCTTGTCGCTTTCCTGCATGTCACACAAACCAAAACGATGGAGACATACTAGTGCTTACTTTTTTCTAAAGCATCAACTCTTGCAAATAATTCATTGATCTGTTTTTGTTGTTCCTTTATTGTTTCAACGAGTACAGGAGTAAGCCTAGCATAATCTACCGACTTGTAGCCGGCATCATCAGTAAAAACCATTTCCGGAAATATTTTTTCAACATCCTGGGCAATAAAACCCATCTGCATTTTATCGTTAAAGTTCATACCTGGAAAATCTGCTGGTCTCCAGTAATAACTTACGCCCTCCATCCGCATCAATTTTTGCAAACTGTTGGTAAGGGGAGTTATATTTTTTTTGTACCTGATATCTGATGGACAGGCAATGGCTGAAGTTGTAATAGTTCCTGAAGCAACTATGGTCCCGATTACTCTTACATTACCACACACTTCGAGTTTAGAGGAAGGTGCAGCAGTCCCGATTCCCACATTCCCATTAAGCAGCTGAATATTTCCTGCTATTCCGGCACCTACAGCTAAACCTGATTTCATTATTATATTGCCACCTGAAGAATTTGATGCATTAGACGCAAAAGTATGCCCACCTTCTGCAATAATATTCGCAGGATCTGTGGCATTTAAGTTTTGCCCCCCTTTCAGGATAACATCGGAATGCGAATTTCCCGCAAGCGCCCAATAAGAAGTTGCTCCTGCAGTAATATTTATATTCCCTCCAACGGAATTATAGCCGGATGACCCCGTAATATTTACGTTGCCCGGAGCACCCAATCCTCCGTAACCGGCACCCCCCAACGGCATGTTGGCACCGCCGGTTAAATTAAGATCGCCACCTGCACCACCACTTCCCGTACCTGCGTTACCGCCCCTGATCGTTAAGGCCCCGCTATTTCCAGCTCCATCTCCGGGACGAATAAGCATATTTTGTCCGGTTGCAGCATATATAGTATTTGTTCCTGAAAATTTTAGATTACCTGCTATCTCTAATTTTTCGGCAGGGACCAGGGCTCCGATACCGACATTGCCGGTACCAAATTGAATAACCATCGCATCGCTTGCCATACCATTATTCAGGTTGTCAAAACCCATATCCCTGAAAGAAAGATAACCTTGCGGCATTGGAACATATATTTTCCAGTCCCTTGCAGAACCGATTGCATTTCCGGATTGCAAAAAGAGAGAAGCAGTATCCGCTACGAAACGGGTTCCATGTGCAATATGGAGCCGGGCAGAGGGATTTGTTGACCCAATACCTACATTTATTCCGGCATTATTATAGATATTTCCTGCAGACAGGGTCCAGTAGTTTGTATTGCTTGCTATCCCCATCCAGGAAGAACCATTATAAAAATAAAACTGGCTCAGATCGGTATCATACACCTGCAGCCCTGTTGCCGGGTTAACTATTGCTAATCTTTCAGTAGTTAACATACGCGGTATCAACATCCCCTTCATTGTGCTTTTCACGTCCAGTATAGCGCTGGCATCGGCAGAACTGCCATCTGTATTGATACTTAAGGATTGACTAAAAACCGAAAGACAGCCAATGGAGGAGAGGATTATGAAGGTTAATAAATATTTTTTCATGGAGTTGGTTTTATTCCGTATAAATCTACCATTAATAAAACGGTTTTGGAAGCCTATATGTTGTTTTGGAAAAAGAATTATTCAGGTTGATGGGGTGAAGGGTGGATTGATGTTTCTGAATGTCTTTCTAAGAGTAAAGTTGAGAGGTTGAGGATGATGAGTTTCTTAAATTGTTTGTCTTTTATAGAGTTCGCCGCCGTCTGGCCTGCCTGCCGGTAGGTAGGTCTCCCGACCAGCGCGATTTTTTTTTGCCACGAATGCTAGAATTTACGCAATCCCATCATGCATCACCCATCTCCCTAGAGCTGCTTTTGTCCCGTCTTTCCGAAAGTATATTTGCTCGCCTGTTTGTTTCCCATTCTTGAAGCACTTTATCTCCTTCAACTTTCCGTTTTCGTGATAGGACTTTTCACAAATACTGTCTTTGTCATAATGTTCAATTGTCTTCTTAAGCTTTCCATTTGCAAATTTTTCAACTACTTCTGTATCGGAATTGCAGGATGTCAAAAAAGGAAAAAGGCAAAATAAGCAAGTCTCATATTTTGTTTTGGTCTAAATACTTAGTCGGCTCTGTATTGCACACAACGAGCTGGACTTGCTGCAGGGCTGGAATTCATTGCTCCAATGTCCAGCCAGCCTTGCAGCAAGCCCCTATGTTAGCAGCCGTTTGAATAATGCTTTTAGTTACTCCATATACGTAGCTTGAAACATAATTCGTTTCCAGATATTATTGTCTTTTTTTAAAACTTGCGTAAATCTTAATTTTCGGGGTTTATTAGTGTTATTGTCATTTGTAGTAAAAGCTTGACCGGAAAAACTATTAATGCCCGTAACAAGGGCAATGTCGTTGTAGATTGTAATTTTTATATCTTCGAAATCGAGGATTGGATTTTTAACACTCTTTTCTCTTCTATCCTTTACATAATCAAGCCAAGATGTCCTATTCAAAATTTGCCCACGAACATCAGTGTGAACATAATCTTTGTGAATATATTTTTCCAACGTGTCAAGATTATTTTGTGTCCAGGCATTACCAATTAAGACGATTGTGTAATAAACTTCTTTTTGATCTTTTGAATCAAGATTTTGTGCTTTTATACTAGTCGGTGCGATAAAGAAAAAAAGTAGAATGACTTCTCTAAGTATTTTCATGATTGAAGTTTAATAATGCTACTAATGGCTGCTAACGTTCGAGGCAGTTGGGGAATTGACTAACTGTCCGCCCGTAACTGAAGCTAAATTTATAACTAAGTTTAGAACTACTGCACAACACAATTACGTCCGCCGAAGATGAAGTTAGGATATGTACTGCCGATGATTGTTTCAACGTCCCAGCCCCAATTGCACAAAACCTTTTGTTACCTGCATAGCCTTATGTTTAGGTCTAAGCACCAGTCAAATAAATTTATTCATTCAACTGTTTGCATAATCAATTACTGAAGTCAGTCGAATTTGAAAATCATTTAGGATGCTTGTCATATCAATTTCACTCCCATTCACCACTCCCAATGTCAATGTAGAAAATGACTCGCTCAATGGGTCTTGCGCTCCATCTCTTTGTGCTTTTAGTGCTTCTTCTGGTACAAATTGAAGTTCAAACTTTTTACCTTTTGCTGTCTCAAAAATATTCACTACTTCAAGCGGACTTAAGGCCTCTGGTCCACCCAACTCAATTATTCGATTCTTAGCCGCAGGATTGTCTAAGGAGTCTACGGCAAATGATGCCACGTCTTTTATCGCTATCCAGGAAACTTTGTTCTTTCCTTCACCAAAAATGTTGGCTTTTGCATTAGGATAATCAAAACCCAATA
>JANLYU010000043.1:0-6702 GCA_031365785.1 Flavisolibacter sp.
CCCTTCAACTATTTTGAATCATTTATTAAAAAAACAATACCTTACGCAGCAATTTTCAAGGGTGGCCTGTCTCAACCTATACCGTCCCTTGAAAGTTTTGGTTTTTGATGTTTTAAAATTTAAACTGGACATACACATGAGAAAATTTGTATCACTATTTTCAGTGCTGATGCTATTTTATGCATTGGCTTTTGGCCAGACCCGCACCGTAATTGGACAGGTCAGAGATGAAAAAGGGAATGCCATCCCTAATGCCACTGTTTCAGAAGCAGGTAGTAATAATGCAGTTAAGGCAGATGTTAATGGAAACTTTTCTATCAGACTAAAGGAAGGTGGTCAGATTACTATTTCTGCTGTAGGTTATGACAGAAGAACAATGACACCTTTAGCTGGTAATCAGGTAATTGCCCTGGCTACACGTTCAGACCAGGTGCAGGAAACGGTGGTGGTTACAGCTCTTGGAATCAAAAGGCGACCTAGGGAGTTGGGCTATTCACAATCAACGGTGAACAATGCTACCATAACCAACGGCCGTGCTACCAACCTGGGTGCTGCTCTATCCGGAAAAGTAGCTGGCTTGACAATTGTTAATACCAGCGCCTCTGTGAATGCTTCACCAAGAATTACCTTAAGAGGTAATCGTTCATTATTGGGCAATAATGAAGCCCTGATTGTTTTGGACGGTGTGCCAGTGCCACAAAACACGATTAGTTATTTGAATCCCAATGATGTGGAAAGTGTTACCGTATTGAAAGGTGGTCAGGCAGCCACATTGTATGGCGCTGATGGTGTAAATGGAGTTTTGGTGATCACTACAAGAAAAGGAACAGGAAAACCACAGGTTTCCTTCTCCCACACGAGTAATGTAGAAGATGTAGCCTATCTGCCTAAGTTTCAAAAGACTTATGGGTCAGGATCTGGTTATGGTGCCACTCAGGAGGAGAACTATAGACCTTTTGAGAATCAGCAGTTTGGTGACCGTTATGATGGTTCTATAAGAGCAATCGGCCGTCGCGCACCTGATGGATCTTACCTGGAAGTACCTTATTCCTACAATCCTAAAACGCGCGACCTCTGGGATAAAGGTTATACTATGCAAAATGACGTTTCTGTTTCTGGCGGAGATGCCAGCGGAAGTTCATTTTACCTTTCTTTTCAGGATGTATACACCAAGGGTATTGTTCCAAAAGATACTTACCGCAGGGACGCACTTCGGTTCAATGCCAAAAAAGTATATGGAAAATTTAGTGCCGGGTTTGATGGTTCCTATACTACAGACAGAGCCAAAAGAACAACAGCTGATTTTTACTGGTTTGCCTTAAATACACCCAGCTGGGCACCTTTAAATAAATTAAAAGACTGGAAGAACAATTATTTTGCTTCTCCAAACGGTTATTTCAATGACTATTATAATAACCCATGGTATGAACTGGATAATAACCGAAGTGACAACCGCAACAATTATTTTAATGGTAATATCAACCTGAACTTCAAGCCTGTTAGCTGGCTGGACTTCACTTATCGCCTGGGTACAGCCGTTACTAATTTCTTTGGAAAAAGCTATACCAACCGGTATGACTACAGTGAATATGCCAAAGGCCGTTTGGCTGTAGGAAACAGGCCTATCACCAAAGATCCCCAGTATAATGATTATAGTTACAACTGGAGGGCCAGGAATGCTCCCATTGTTGGAAGTGTGGCTGATGCATCAAGCCTTGGCAACCGGATCAATTCAGACTTGATTATCACTTTTGATAAAGACTGGAACAAAGATTTTTCCACCAAGTTGATCATTGGTAATAATTTACAACAACGCCGCAGTCAGACGGTCAACACAAACGTGTCCTCTCTGGCTCTTCCTGACCTTTATAATGTTGGAAACCGAGCAAGTGATTTTGGGGGCAGTGCCAATGAATCCAACCTTAGAAAGGTGGGTAATTTCGCTGACCTTACATTGGGTTTCAGGGATTTCCTGTTTTTACACGGGTCTGCCCGTCATGACATGTATTCCGTATTTTACTCCCCAACCCGTGATAAAAGCCTGTACAGTAAGTTATATCCTGGTGTGGATGTTTCCTTGATCGTAACGGATGCCATTAGTGCCTTGAAATCAGATGTGATGGGTTATCTCAAGCTCAGAGCCGGTTATAACATCAATGCAAATGACAATGCAAGTCCTTATGGTTTGGCAACAAAATATAGCCTAGGATCTGGTTTCCCTTATGGAGCTAACATTGGAACTACTGTTGGAAATAATTACTCTGATTCCCTCCTTACTTTTGAAACTACAAAAACAACGGAATTAGGACTGGAAGCAACTTTCTGGAAAAACAGGATCAATCTGGATGCTACCATATACAGGCAAAATGCGGAAAATCAGGTGTTGCCTGTTTCTATCACTTCAGCTACTGGTTTCACACAGTACACCGTGAACACGGCTAATGTGGAAAATAAAGGTGCTGAAATTGAATTGCGTGCTAACATTTGGAAAAATAAGGACTGGAACATTGACCTGAATGGTAACTATACCTACAATACCAATAAGGTGACTTCTTTATTCGGTGCCTTTGCAGACTTTAAAACCGTTGAGATCAACAACAATGGTTCAGCAGGGAATGCCCATATTTATGCAGAAATTGGAAAAACTTTTCCTTTTCTGAAAACTACAGCATGGTTGCGCGATGACCAGGGCCATATTGTAATTGATGAAAATGACGGATGGCCTGTTAGGGATCCCGCATTAAGAGATCAGGGTTCTACATTACCTAAACACCAACTGGGTCTGGGAGCAAGAATTAGCTGGAGGTTCCTGACACTGGCAGGAAATGCAGAATACCGAGGCGGTAACTATGTGTATCATGATATCGGTGAAGACATGGCTTTCACGGGTTCTGGAAAAATAACTACTGTATACGACCGTCAGCAATTTATCTGGCCAAATTCGGTTTATTTCGACGGTACTAAATATGTTCCTAATACCAGCATCCCGGTAGAAAACTACATTGCTATCTATGAAGGTTGGGGAGATGGTGGTTTCAGCCGCGGCTTATCTGGTACAGGTGAAGTGTTCGCTTCTTCTGGTGCATTCTGGAAGATCAGAGACCTTTCTTTAAGCCTGAATGTACCCGGAAACCTGCTCAACAGGTTGAAAGTAGTGAAGGGAGCCACATTATCTGTTTTCGGACGTAACCTTTTCACCTGGTTACCTAAGGATAACTGGTATACAGACCCTGAATTTTCTAATACAAATGGGAACGGTATTGGATTGAATACGTCATTCAATACGCCTCCTGTGCGTCAGTATGGTGCAACTATTAATGTAAATTTCTAGTCTGTACTTAATCACAAATGAATTAAATAATTATATGAAAAAAGTGCTTATTTTCTTTAGCGCGATCAGTTTGCTGGGGTGCAAAAAATATCTGGATGTGAACAAGGATCCCAATCAGGCTGAAACTACGCAATCGACCTATGTTTTCAGTAATGCGATGGCCAGAACAGGTGCTACACAAGTTGGAGGACAACACATTCTCGGAGCTACCTGGACAGGACAGAATGCCCATAGTACATCATTCTCAGGAGGTGGTACTGAAAAGACTTACAGTTTTACCAATAATGATTTTAATTTCTGGGATGTCAATTATGATAACCTAAATGATTACCAGTATGTGATCAATCACGCTGCTAAGGATAATGTATCCCACCTGGTGGGTCCATCCATGGTTATGCAGGCGTATGTGTATCAGGAACTGGTAGATATGTATGGAGATATCCCTTACACACAGGCATTGAAGGGAACCGCACAGATTACTCCAAAATTTGATGATGACATGTTTATTTATGAAGACCTCATCAAAAAATTAGATACGGCTATTGGTTTAATCATGAATATGACCGTGACCACCGCAGGTTTGGAAGACGTGTTTTATGTAGGAACAGCAGCGGGAGCACCCACTGCCGTGAAATTGAATAAAACTATCTGGGTGCAGTTTGCCAATACTTTAAAAATGAGGATCCTGATGCGCCAGAGCTTTATGCCTGGAAGAAGCGGATATATCACCACTGAGATCAACAAGATTCTGGCCCTGCCTTCTCCTTACAATACTTTTATAACGAATAACATATTTATTAATCCCGGTTATTCTAAACAGGTAGGTAAGCTCAATCCATTTTATGTATCTTATGGGTATACTGAAACAGATGCGCAGGTTCAGAATTTTGCATATAGAAAAGTTAATGCGGTAACGATTAACTTCTTGAAAAATACCACCGATACTTTCCGCCTTCAACGCCTGGCCAATCCAAAAGGAACTACAGTGCCATCCAACACATTATCTAACTATGTGGGGGTTCCATTAGGGGCACCTAGTGGATATCTGGAGTCAAGTGTTTCTTCTGTGGGTTCTTTCCAGATCAACAGGGGAGATGCCAACCGTCCGTTGTTATTCATGACAGAAGCTGAAAAATGGTTTTTGTTGGCTGAAGCGGCACAACGTTATGGCATTGCAGGCTTAGGATCCGCTCAAACAGATTATACGGAAGGTGTAAGGGCTGCTTTCAGACAAACTACAGCTTACTGGACATCTACAGGAACCGGAACCGCAGCTCAGGGTACCGCTGCCGCTGATGCCTACCTGGCTCGTGACATTGCGTATGTATCCTGGACAAATGCTACCAGTCAGGCAGACCTTGTCAGGACCATTCTCATTCAAAAATGGGTATCCCTGATAGAAGTAAATGGTTTAGAATCCTGGAGCGAATACCGCAAATCAAATACGACAACTGCAACAGGTGTGGTTACAGCTTTTGGTTCTGTTCCTACTTCACCCCATTCTATCAATGGATCTGCTGCCGCAGCAGAACCTGTTAGGTTGTTCTATCCTTTGCGTGAAGAGTCTACAAATGGTAGTAATGTACCCAAAGGGATCAATGTATTTACCAGCAAGATTTTCTGGGATGTTAACTAATTAAATAAATAACTGTATATGAAAATAGCATCAATTTCATCTTTGCTGATCCTGTCTTCGGTGTTGTTTGTATCCTGCCTGAAAAGCAGGGACGAAACAGGTTTGCTGGGCGATAAAGACAAAGGAACCGTGATTACTGAAATCACAGATGTTTCCTATAACAATCTTTATGGCCAGGACCAGGTAGTTGCGTTAGCCGCAACACCTGCATCACAAACTGTAACAGCTTTTACTCTGAAATATCAGGCAGGAAAAAATCCCCCTAGTTCAGATATAAAAGTTAAGATAACACCTAATAATTCTAACCTGGCTGCCGGTACTGTTCCTTTACCAACAGCTAATTATACCATTCCTGCAGAAATTACTATTCCCCGCAGCAATGCAAGAACAGTAGCTTTTCCGATTACGATCAACAGAACAGGTCTTAATCCTGCAATGGTGTATGGTTTGACTTTTAAAATCACCTCAGTAAGTGAAGGTGTGATCAGTGAACTTGGAAAAGAGATCACTGTTTATTTTACGCTTTAGTTTTGTAACAATATCGGAAAAGACATCAAGAAATAGTAAAAGGACTGCACCAGCAGTCCTTTTCTTTTTGCCAGGGCCCCATGGTTGATTATTTTTGAATGTTTAAAACAGTTCTATGCAACAAGAACAGCCGCAGCAAAACCAGATCAATATTGAAATATCAGAGGAAGTGGCAGAGGGTACCTATGCCAACCTGGCTATTATCACCCATTCGCATGCAGAATTTGTTATCGATTTTGTGAATGTGATGCCCGGAACCCCTAAAAGTAAAGTGAAATCGAGGATTATTTTTACCCCCCAGCATGCCAAGCGATTTATGAAGGCGCTGATGGAAAACGTAAACCGGTATGAAGCGATTAATGGACCGATTAAAGATCTGGAAGAGGTGCAGATACCCATGACCTTCGGAGGACCGACAGCGCAGGCTTGACTGGGCATCTACAACAACCCTTCATCAGCAAAACTGTAATAGCCATCATCGCTTACAATAAGGTGGTCAAGCACATGGATGTCAAAAAAACGTGCGGCTTCTTTTATTTTATAGGTGAGTTCCTCATCAGCCTTGCTCGGTCGAAGGCTGCCTGAAGGATGGTTGTGACAGAGTATGATACTCACGGCATCTTCTTCCAATGCTTTTTTCAATATAATCCTGGGATCGGCTACAGTGCCTGTGATTCCACCTTCGCTAATGATCTGAAAATGATTCACTTTGTTGGACCTGTTCAGAAAAAGCACTGCAAAAACCTCATGCCGGTAATCTCTCAATAAGTGTTGTAAATAACCAGCTACGTCACTACTGCTGCTTACTACTGCCTTTTCTCTGGAAGCCAGTGACTGCCTCCGCCTTCCCAATTCCATAGCAGCTACAATACTAATGGCTTTTACATTGCCAATCCCTTTGATTTTAGTAAGCTCTTTGACTGATAATTTGCCCAGTTCATGGAGGTTATCTTTGGCGGCTTTCAAAATGTCCTGGGCCAGGTCCAATGCAGATTTTTCCTTATTTCCATTGATAATCAATATTGAAAGCAGTTCCGAATTGCTCAGGGTATCAGCTCCTTTATCCAGTAATTTTTCCCGCGGCCTGTCGTCCTTTGCCCAAAGCTTAATTGAGTATTTCTGCGCTTGCATAAGCAGCTTTTAGAAATTAATTTTATCCCAGTCAATTATCCTAACGAAAACTTAAAGCTGACCTATGAAAAAAAAT
>JANLYU010000413.1:0-5332 GCA_031365785.1 Flavisolibacter sp.
TGCAACAAATATGAAACAGGAACTGGATATGCAGCATGCTTCCTTTACTACTTCATTTGATTATGGTGACAAAGCAACCATTACGTACACTTATTATTCGTTGCGCCATTTACCTTTTACGGTGCTGATGGACATTACCATCACAGCAAAAAAAAATATTTCCATTACGGGGAGTAGTGTGATGGAAGCGCCTGATGCATTAAGGGATGTTCAGAATTATTACAATGAGATAGACCGTCCGCATGTTGTGGTCAGCCTGTTGACCTCAACTGGTAAATCCCCTACCGGTAAACTCACCATGTGTGCCAGTAATACTTTTTTATTCGACGAACCTCACGGACAGGAGCCCAGAGTGATCCATGAAATGTGGGACAATAACATGCACCTGATGAAATTCAACAAGATCATCAGCGCAGGACAATCGTACCGTTTTTCAATCGCAGGTTCTTCCATTACTTCAGCTCATCATGATGACCCGCTCAATGAAGCGGAACGGATTACGATTTATGCAAAGCTGGAAGGCCGTGAAAGACTATTACGGTTCCATGAAAGGGCTTGGGACAGTCTGTGGAAAAGTGATATTCGGATTGAGGGCGATCCACAGTCGCAACAGGATGTGCACAGCATGTTGTATCATTTATATTCCTTCGTTCGCGAAGGAACTGCTTATTCTCCTTCCCCAATGGGTTTGAGTGGCCTGGGATACAACGGCCATGTTTTCTGGGACGCGGAACTATGGATGTACCCGGCGTTGCTGGTGATGCAGCCAGGATTGGCGCACAGCATGATGGAATACCGTTTCCAGAGGCTGGAGGCTGCCAGGAAAAATGCATTTGCCAATGGTTTCAAAGGTGCCATGTTCCCTTGGGAAAGTGCGGAAAGCGGCGTGGAAGAAACACCAGTGTGGGCATTGAGCGGACCTTTTGAACACCATATCACCGCGGATGTAGCCATCGCTGCCTGGAATTATTATGCGGTGACACAGGACAAACAATGGTTGAGGGAAAAAGGCTGGCCCATTCTTTCTGCAACAGCAGATTTCTGGACCTCCAGGGTCGAGCGTAATGGACCGGGACATTATGATATTAAAAATGTAGTGGCAGCCGATGAATGGGCGGAGAATGTAGACAATAATGCATTTACCAATGCGGCGGCACGGGCCAATCTGCAGTACGCTACCATGGCCGCTAAAGTTTTAGGCGTAGTGGCGGATCCGGAATGGATGAAGGTGGCATCCAACATCCCGATTTTAAAAATGGAGAACGGTGTGACCAGGGAATTTTCGAATTACAACGGAGAAGGCATCAAACAGGCGGACGTAAACCTTTTATCCTATCCATTAAAGGAAATTACAGATGCCAAACAGATTCAAAAGGACCTGGAATATTATGAAACTCGGATACCTGACGAAGGAACACCTGCCATGACCCAGGGAGTTTTCTCTTTGTTGTATGCCCGCCTGGGAAATGCAGAAAAAGCATTGCACTGGTTCAAAGACGCTTATGTTCCTAACCTTTTGCCACCTTTTCGGGTGATCGCTGAAACTAAAGGTGGAACCAATCCTTATTTCGCCACCGGAGCGGGTGGAATTTTACAAGCCATTCTAATGGGTTTTGGCGGATTGGATATCACGCCTTCAGGCATCAGGCAGGTACCATCGGTACTGCCAAAAATTTGGAAAAGCCTGACCATCACAGGGGTGGGAACAGACAGGAAGACATTCGTAGTCAGATAAAAGTCTTATCTTTTGCTGCATTACTGACTGCATTGAAAAAACTATCTTCCATACTTTTTCTTCTGGTCCTTTTATTTAATTTCTGGGGCTACCGGTTGATGATTAACTGTCTCCAGCAGGAACAGCAAGTAGCTTTCACGGCCCGCGTGGATGCCAGTCAGTATAATGACCAGGAACTGGTTTCCATTAAAACATCCCTTAATCTTCCCTATTATACCAATTCAGGAAATTTTGAAAGAGCCTATGGTTCTATCCATGTAGATGGAGTGGACTATGAATATGTAAAACGTAGGGTGTACAATGATACCCTGGAACTGTTGTGTCTTCCCAATAAGGACAAAACTAATTTGCAGGTTGTAAAAAATCTTTTTTTTAAATTTTCCACAGACGATCAGACATCGCCTCCTTCCAAAAAAAGTCAAACCACACTAAAAAGCGGACTACCTGATTTTGTTCAGGAGTTGAATGTGGTAGGCTTTCTTCCTTTTATAATTCACTCCATTCAACAATTTGAAGTGACCCATTCCAGTGTCCTTCCTGGCTATGTCACCATGATGGATCGTCCTCCTGGGGTCATGCAGTTATTTGTGTAAATCACTGCATTCTTTCATCAATTTATCTGTAATGAACAAATTTGTAACGGTGCTGGGCACGGCCATCTTCCTGTTCGCGTGCCAACAAAAAGACTATAAAGTGTATACCCATGACCCGGTTCTTTACTGTAAAACAGTAAAAAAACTAAATGATGTGGTATTGTATAACAATTTCACGCCGGTAGTGGCATCACGCAATTACGCTTATGCAAATATTGCTGCGTATGAATGTATTGCAGCAGGTGATCCTCATTATCCTTCCTTAAGTGGAAAGATCAAACACCTTCCACCGATGCCACGGGTTGAAGCAGGAAAGGAAATCGACTTTCAGCTGGCTGCGCTCCTGGCTTTCATTAAAGTAGGCAATGCGGTTACTTTTCCGGAAGGGGTGCTCATGGACGACTGGAATGAACTGAAAAGAAATGCAAGGGATGCAGGAATGTCACGAAGCATGCTCGATCAAACAGTTTCATTCAGCGATACCATTGCCGCCAGTGTATTGAAATGGAGCAAGGGAGATCATTACGCACAAACGAGGAGCTCGGAAAAATTTTCTGTCAAGCAGGAAGACGGTCGATGGATACCCACGCCTCCGGCATATGCACAAGCCATGGAACCCCACTGGTGTGATATCCGTCCCCTATTACTTGATTCCTGTACCCAGTTCATGCCCCCTGCCCCGCCGAAATATAATATGAAGGATACCAATTCTGTTTATTCCAGGGAAGTGATAGAAGTAAAAAATATAGTGAACCACCTTACCGACGAACAAAAAACCATGGCGGATTTCTTTGATGACAATCCCTTCAACCTGCATGTCACAGGTCACATCATGTATGCCACAAAAAAATTTTCACCACCCGGTCACTGGATGAATATTGTGGGCATTGCTGCACAAAAGTCAAAAGCTGATTTTGATAAAACGGTAGCAGCGTATACAGAAACCGCTATTGCACTTTTTGACGGATTTATCGCGTGCTGGAAAGCCAAGTATGTCAGCAATTGTATCCGGCCGGAAACGGTGATCAACAAATACATTGATCCTTCCTGGCAGCCATATCTTCAAACACCTCCATTCCCCTCTTATGTAAGTGGTCATTCTGTAATTTCAGCAGCATCTGCTGAAGTGATGACTTATTACTTCGGTGACAACTTTGCCTATACGGATTCATCAGAGCTGGAATTTGGAATTCCCAACCGGTCTTTCAAATCTTTTCGGGATGCCTCTATGGAAGCATCGTGGTCGCGGTTGTATGGAGGTATTCACTTTCGCTCCGACCTCGAGCAGGGCAACCTGGTAGGGACACGGATTGGAAAGTATGTAATTGACCGGTTGCACCCACAACCTGTAAAGAACCAAATCTCATCCACTCATTAAAAAATTATTATGAATAAAATTTTTATTCTCCTCCTTTTTTCATTCATGCTGAATCTCCGTGTACATGCTCAGGGGTGCGTGGCCATCAGGAGCAATGGTGGCACCTGCATCATGATGGGTCCACATATTAATCCTCATGCAACTACTTCAGGTTGGTCAGTTGGATTGAACAGCCGATACTTCCGATCTTTCCGTCACTTTGTTGGAAAGGAAGAACAAAAGCAAAGACAGGAAGCCGGAACTGAAGTGATCAACCATGCTTTTTCCACGGAGCTGGGTGTTACCCGTTTTCTGAACAACCGGTGGTCATTGTCCACTTTTATACCTGTGATCAGTAATACCCGTTCCTCTTTGTATGAACACGATGGGAAAAACAGGTACAACACCCATTCCTTTGGAATAGGGGATATGAGGATCGCAGGTTACTGGTGGATCCTGGACCCTTCAAAAGTGTCAAAGTCAAATGTGCAACTGGGAGCAGGACTCAAGCTGGCGACGGGAGACTATCGTTATTCGGATTATTTCCATAAAACAGACAGCACTAAAGTACTTGGACCCATAGACCAATCTATCCAGTTGGGAGATGGGGGAACAGGCATCACTACAGAAGTGAATGCATTTTATCATGTTACAAAAAGTGTCAGCTTGTATGCTAATGGTTTTTACCTGATCAATCCAAGGGAACAGAATGGTGTTTCCACTGCAAGGGGTGGAACTTCTTCAGCAGCAAGCATCGCATACGGCAGTGATGTGATGAGTGTACCGGATCAGTATATGGTGCGTGCGGGCGGAAATGTAGCCGCTCAGCAATGGATGTTTTCTGCAGGTATGCGCATGGAATGTGTTCCTGTAAAAGACCTGGTAGGGGGAAGCAATGGTTTCAGAAGGCCTGGCTATGTGTTATCCGTTGAACCAGTGGTGGCTTATAAAATCAAAAGCACACAGATCTATCTCTCAGTTCCCTATGCGGTTCAGCGCAACCGTACCCAAAGTATTCCCGACAAAATCAGGACAAGGAAAACGGGCGTGTATGCGCAGGGCGATGCCGCTTTCTCTGACTACTCTGTCAACTTTGGCATCACTTGTTTCATTAAATAATACCAACCCAACAGTATCAAATATTTCAGCCGGCCTTGTGCCGGCTTTTTTAATCAACCAGGGGGCGGGCTTCCATGTATCTTTATTGAATTAAATTAACGATTCAACGTATATGAAAAATTGGATGCTCTTTCTACTGGTAGCGTGCGCATTTTTACAGGCCCGCACGCAAACCACACCTGCTCCCGATATTTTATGGGGTCCTCTTTTCAAAGAAGTTCAAACCAGCCATGTTTTTCCAGACAATAAAACATTCGTGGATTGCACTCCGAAGTATGAAGCGTCTGTGATCCTGAAAAAATATGCAAAGGAAAAACAGGTCCGTGGTTTTGATCTGAAAGAATTTGTATTGAACAATTTCAAGGTTCCTGTAACACCGGATGTGAAAGTAAAGGAAGGGTTGACTATCACGGAGCACCTGGAAGACCTGTGGAATGTATTGACACGAAAAGCAGACAGGAATGAAAAAAACAGTTCCTTACTACCCCTGCCAGGCGCTTACATAGTACCGGGTGGGCGATTCCGTGA
>JANLYU010000421.1:0-34162 GCA_031365785.1 Flavisolibacter sp.
CCATTACCACAGCAATAACCTCTGTCGAGCAGGTATTGAGCGGTGAAAATGATCAGGCCACTATCATTAAAATAATAGTCGTCATTGTCAGATAAGTCCTGCTTCATCTTTTAAGTACTGTTGTAAGGTTACATCCATAAGTTTTGAAGGCAGCAAGGCAGGTAATGAAAAGCAGAGGTAATGCACTTTTTTACTTTGTGCAATATCCAGCGTTTCATAATAGGTTTTGATGTGTAATTCCCGGGGGATGCCAGGCTCTGAGTACAGATCCTCAAAATCCTTGTGGACATGACAATCATAAAGGTCAATTACTTTTTTTGTAAAACTATAAAGGTCCGGACTATCAGTTTTTAAATGAATCTTACCCCCTTTTTTCAGTACTTCGTAATACTGGCGCAGAAAACGGGGATGTGTCAGCCTTTTCTTTGCTTTTGAAATGCGCAATTGCGGGTCGGGGAAAGTGATCCATATTTCATCCACTTCTTCATTGGTAAAAAATTCAGTAATCCGTTCAATCTGGATGCGCAGGAAGCAAACATTTTTCAATAGATGCTGGGTAGCTTTTTTAGCCCCTACCCAAAGCCGGTTACCCTTTTGGTCAATTCCTATAAAATTCTTGTTGGGAAAAATTTCTGCAAGCCCTATAGTATATTCCCCCTTTCCGCAAGCCAGTTCCAGAACAATAGGATTATTATTCTCAAAAAAACCTTTCCAGGTGCCAGGCATCGACACGGGGTATTGCAGCACATTTGAAAATGTTTCCAGTTCTGCAAACCGGATTAATTTTTTCTGACCCATAGTAAGAAAGCTTCCCGCTTGCGCTGCGATTAGCCTGCAGCCTGTACACCAGCAAGCAAAATTAAATTAATGAATATCTTGGTCAATCTGCGTCCTCCGAAGCTCGCAGGACTCAACTTTTCAGTACATTAATTCTTTTACTTTCTCTTTATCCTCTTTTTCTTTATGGAGATCGAACATCGTTCCAAAAGCATGGTCCCAGATAGTGGTACTCACTCCAAAGCCTTTGTGGTCATCCTTATAATGATGCAGGTGGTGATTGCGCCATAAAGGTTTCATCCACTTGAAAGGTGGGTTCCAGGCGTGAATGGCAAAATGCATTGTTCCGTACATCAGGTAACCTAACATGAATCCTGGAAAGAAAACAAAAGCATTTTCACCCATACCAACGAACATGAGTAAAAAGATGACCGAAGCAATGATCAGACTGGGAACAGGTGGCATAAACAAACGTTCTTTATCCCTCGGGAAGTGATGATGGTTGCCATGCATCACGTAAATAATTTTTTGAGCCCTTTCACTTTCTGCAACCATATGAAAAGCCCACCGGTGCATGATGTATTCAAAAAATGTCCAGAAAAGCATGCCCAGAAGAAAAAGAATAGCAATCCTGGAAGCTCCGTATTCAAAACGGGAGAAAGCGTAATAGGGGAACCCAACAACAACCGGAAGGTATATACCCCAAATCACCAGTGGATGTGTTTTGGTCAAAAATTCCAGGGCGGGATTTTGAAACAGCTTTGCCTGCCCCTTGTTATGAATTTTCTCAAATTTCATTAAACTCTATTTGGGCAAATTTACGTATTGGCAGCCTAAAGAAAAAGAGTGGGATGTTAAGGTTTTTAATGCCTTTGTGCCTGGTTATCAATGGTTACTTGAGTAAATCATCCACCCGCACCAATCGATACCCCTTTTTTTGTAACCATTTTATCAAATCCGGAAGAGTATGGTAAAATTTATCCTTTCTATGGGGTCCGGCACCTGCATGCATCAGCAGGATAAATCCATTTAGCCCTGAAGGATGAGAATGTTCATATTGCAAGATGGATCGATAGATTTCGGTTGAGGACCTGTAATTTTTATCTTCTTGGGTGGTGTAGTCTGCATGGCTGAGGGTTCCGGGTGTAAAACTGATCAATTGAAGACCTGCCCCCGAGGTCCAGGCTGCAATGGTATCATTATACCATTCAAAAGGAGGAAGAAAAAAATAAGCCTCTTTTTTCCCAATCCCCCTGCCGGCCATGTGGCTGAAATTTTTTTCAAGGTCTGCAGTAAATTGATCTTTTGTAATCAGCAGGCTGTCTCTTTTAGACCAATCGCAATAGAGCAGGTGGTCGTTGCTGTGAGCACCCAGATAATGTCCGTCGTTTTTTAATTGCCTGATGACACTTTTGTAAGAAGGATTATTGTAAAACCTTCCCGTTAAAAAAAATGATGCCTTTATATGATGTTGATGAAGTGTTTTGTAAATATTGCTGGCGCCCTCCCCATACTCATCACCTGTGAAAACCAGCGCTAATTTGTTTTTGGTGGAATCTCCCCTTATGATTGCTCCATGATTCAGGGTAAAATTTTTTTTAAAAGGCATTGCCCCAGATTCTTTTGCAGCCAACAGGTAAATAAGTGATGCGGTTCCATCCATAGTAGGCTCATTGGTGCTGTAGTCGCCGTAATCATCGTGGTAAACAGCCAGACTACTTTGAAAAAGCGCATACGCGTCATCGTGATATAGTGTAATGCCTTTAAGGTTATTGAAGATGCTTCCATAAACGGGTCCATCCACCAAACCTCCGTCAATGGGATAATTTTTTAAATGGGTAAATGCTGAATGCGGGTCTGTTGGTGTATCACCATTTGCCGGAAGTCCATAAACCATGCTGGTGCCCCATGGATTGCATCCGAATAGCCAGTCGAAATTAGCTTGTTCCAATTCCTCAAACTGTTTGTCATTGGTCAGTTGCCTGTACCATAGGCACTGGATAGCAAATGAGGTGGTTAAATTATTACTGCACCAGATAAAAGGAACGCCCCTGTAAAATGCATTCATTTTCGACTTTTTCCACACACGGTTGATTCCTTCTTTGTAAAAATCAAGGATCATGTTTTTTTTCTTTCCCGATAATTGCCTGGCCAGTTCATAGTGACCAAGGTTAATAAATGGGTACCATTGGTAATGTTTTGCAGTATCCCTTCCCAGCCAGGGCGTAACCGGTTCGTCCTTTGCATAGGAATAACTCGAATCAAGCAATTCATTGATCAGGCCTTCAGGCATGCCTATATGTATCAAAACCGAATAGACTTCCGCACAGGCGAGTTCCATATCATCTTTCCAGTTATCTTCTTCATAGAAATAAGGTGCGCGTCCCGGGGCAGTTTGTGTTACACCAGGTTGAAACATGGCAAAGTCCAAAGAAGTGCTGGCTTTTTCAAAAAGCAGTTCACTTGGATAATTTCCGGGAAATTTTTTAAAAACTTCGCTTCCCAGCGCGAAAGCGCTTGCAAATTTTCCTGCAGTAGAAGAGGTGCCTGTGGTTCTGTTTTTATACTGAAACAGTCCCTGGGGCTCACCCGTGATAAAATAAACAGGTCGTTCATAACCTTTGTTGTATTGACTATCAAGACCTGGAATGCGCATGGATATATGATCCCGGTCATCAGCGATCTGGTTGAACATCCAGTCATTCCGCGGATGCATTTTCAAAAGCCAGTCCAACCCCCATTTGGCTTCATCAAGTATATCGGGAATCGCATTACTTCCCTCCAGGCCATTGGCTTGTTTTTCATCTGAAAAAACATCGGGAAAGTCGCGGTAAGCCAATAAAAGGTGAAACGTGGCATTGGCAGAAGTGCTGGAATATTGCAGGTAATCGCTGGCATCATGCCAGCCACCAACAACATCTACATGAAAACTGTCGGGAATGGGGGTAGCTCCAATTTCCCGAATTTGTACCTGTTGTGTTCCCGGACCGTATACGAGGTATCCGTCGTGTGTGTGGCAACTGTCTTTCAAAAAAGGATTGAAGCCACTGCGTTGTTGGCGCATGTACCTCAGGCAAAAATCAGCTGACCTTTTATATACTTCTTTACCAATTCTGAAAACGGGTGACCTGGCAATACCTGCCTGCAGGAAATAGGATCCTTCTTTTTTGAACATTGAAAAATTGAGCCGGTAGGTTTGTCTGAATGGACCATAGGCGCCAAACTCTTTTCCTGCTACACCATTCAATACTACCTTTTTTGTGGTGGCTTCTATAAGCTGAAAATTTTTGATTGTTATATTATCAGCAGAACACCAGATAGCGACTTTTGTATTGTCGGGTTGATAGCCCATCAGATTAATACGGATCCAGGATCTTTCCGGAATTTTCCCGGCAAATGAAAGGATGCAACTGATGATCACTATTGAAAGTGACAGCATAAAAAATCTCATAAGGCAAATTACAGATTAGGCTGAATTTTATAATGCCCTTAGAAACCAAACCACGAACTTTAAAGATTAAATTTCAAACATTAAACTTTTAAACTGGAATGGAATACAGAAGAATGGGAAAAACCGGACTCGAACTGAGTGTGCTGTCCTATGGCAGCTGGGTAACTTTTCACAAACAGATCAACGACTCGATTGCAGATGAACTGATGGGAATTGCGTATGACAATGGCATAAATTTCTTTGACAATGCAGAAGTATATGCTGCCGGTGAAAGTGAAAAGCTCATGGGCCGCGTGCTCCATAAAAAAAACTGGGACCGGACTTCTTATACCATCAGCAGTAAAGCTTTTTTCGGATGGAGGGGGAAACAAAATAAACCCAACCAGACAGGACTGAGCCGAAAACATCTTACTGAGGCCTGTCACGAAGCAATGGAACGGCTTCAAACTGATTACCTGGATATTTTCTTTTGTCACCGGCCCGACAAAAATGTTCCAATTGAAGAAGTAGTATGGACAATGAATATCCTTATTCAACAGGGTAAGATACTGTATTGGGGAACCAGTGAATGGAGTGCCGCGGAGATCATGGAAGCGCACCGAGTGGCAGCACAGCTAAGCCTCATCGGTCCTTCGGTGGAACAACCGCAATACAACCTGCTGGAAAGAAATAAAATGGAGCAGGAGTTCACAATGATTTTCAAAACAGTTGGTATGGGAACTACGATCTGGAGCCCATTGGCGGCAGGTTTGTTAACTGGTAAATATAATAATGGCATACCTGAAGGAAGCCGGTTTGCCCTGGAAGGATTCGACTGGCTGAAAGAACGCTGGATGGTATCAGATCAACTGGAAAGAGTTCGGCAACTGGGTGAGGTAGCTCGTGAAATGAATGCTTCACTGGCTTCACTTGCCATTGCCTGGTGCGTGAGCAACAAAAATGTCACCACAGCTATTTTAGGAGCTACTAAAAAAGAACAACTGTTAGAAAATTTAAAGGCATTAGAGGTGCTGCCCCTTCTTACACCTGAAGTGTTGAAACGCATTGACGATATTATTCAAACAAAACCCAAACAACCAGAATATTAAGACCATGCTGTTAAAAGATAAAATTGTTTTGATATCGGGCGGAAGCCGAGGTATTGGCAAAGCCATTGCCTTGCGGCTGGCAAAAGAAGGCGCGCATATCGCCATTGCTGCAAAAACTTCAGCACCGCATCCCAAACTGGAAGGGACCATCTTTTCTGCTGCAGAAGAAATAGAACAACTGGGCGGTAAAGCCTTACCCATCCAATGCGATATACGTGACGAAGCACAGATAGAAGCAACGGTGATAAAAGTGGCCGAAGTGTTTGGCGGCATTGACATTTTGATCAACAATGCCAGTGCCATCAGTCTCACGCCTACACTTTCCACAGAGCCCAAAAGGTTTGACCTGATGCATGATATTCAGATACGGGGTACATTTTTTATGTGCAGGGCCTGCATTCCTTACTTGGAAAAATCATCTCATGCACATATCCTCAATCTTTCTCCTCCGATCAACCTCGAACCCAAATGGCTGGCTCAACACCTGGCATATACCATCAGTAAATATGGAATGAGTATGATCGTACTAGGCCTGGCGGAAGAATTAAAGAAATCAAATATCGCAGCCAATGCGCTCTGGCCAAAAACTACCATTGCAACAGCAGCGGTACAAAACCTGCTGGGAGGTGATTTTCTGATGCAGATGAGCCGCAAGCCTGAAATTGTTGCAGAAGCAGCCTTTCATATATTGAAACAATCACCGGCTGCGTGTACGGGAAATTTTTTCATTGATGAAGAGGTGCTGAAAAAGGAAAATATCACGGACCTGGAAAAATATGCAGTCAACCCCGGTCAGCAATTGATGACCGATATTTTTTTATAAATCAATTGAACAGGTAAGTAAAAATAGTATGGGTACACCCAAGAAAAAAGTTTCCGTGACCCTCATCATAGCCTGAGTTAACTGTCAACGCTGTACAAAGAACTGCTGGTCTATCGTATAAAGAATCGCATTGGCTTCATATTCCACCAGCATCAGCCGGAGCCTGTCATTTTCCTGGCTATTCACCGCTCTGAACCTGTAGGTGCTTTCATTGGCTGTGGTTTTTACTATAGTGCTTGCATACTGATGATCACTGATCTTCTGCAGCACTTCTTTCTTCACTGCGAATTCCGGGATATAAAACCATCCCAGTTCTTTACGTTTACCATTTTCCATCACCACCGGGCACACACCAAGCAAATTATTTTTCATATTCTGGTCAGTAGCGCAACAGAAGTATTCTTCTTTGAAAAGTAATGCCACCACATCTTTCTGCTCATAACATGCCCGGTTCAGATGGCTGGCCATGAAAGAAGATTGATCTACTGCCAGTGCCAATGCAGATCCATCCCGGATAGATAGGAGGAGTGAGTTCACGAATCCGCCTGTTTCAAATAGCTCCTGGTTATCTACCACATCCGCTTCGATGGAATTGATATAACGATAACTGAAAAGCCTGTCAGTGAATCCGCAATGGGTATGCATTCCCTGAGCATCATGCTGCGGTAATATTCTGGCGCCTGAAGAATCCCATTGGTGTAGCAGTGTAAAATTCAGGTTGCCGGAATAATTTCTTTCTGACCTTAGCAAACCTTTTTCGTCCCACACCCTCCATAATCCAGTTTTCTGGTTCTGAATAAACTGCCCCTTCATTCTTAGCTTTCCTGATTCATAATAACTGGAAAACTTACCCTGGAACATATAGCCTTCCACTTCATATTCGTATTGCACCTTCCCGTTGGAATAAAGCACCAACTTATTTTCTTTGGCATAAACGGTCATGCCAGCTGCAAAAGCAGCTAAAAACAGTAAGGATTTCATGTAAAGTAATTTGATGTGATGATAACTCCTGACAACCGGGTATTATTGTGCAGGCATTCCTAATAACCTAATCAACCAGCCTGACAAGGTAATAACAGATTTTATTAATGTCAAGTGATATGGTGATTTTTTTTGATGGAGCAGAAAAGGGGTCAGGGGTTGACATTGTTTTTCTGGTTTTCCTGTTCTCCATCAAGGTCCCATTTCTCAGGCCTCATTTGCGGGAACAATAAAACATCCTGGATGGAATGCTGGTTGGTCAGCAGCATGCAAAGGCGGTCTATACCAAATCCGATACCGGAAGTAGGAGGCATTCCATATTCCAGCGCTCTTAAAAAATCATAGTCGATGTACATGGCTTCCTCATCTCCACGTTCCATCAATTGTACCTGGTCTTCAAAACGGTGGCGCTGGTCAATTGGATCATTGAGCTCACTGTAGGCGTTTGCCATCTCTTTACCATTGATCATCAGCTCAAAGCGTTCTACCACACCAGGTTTGTTCCGGTGTTTTTTAGTAAGAGGGCTCATTTCAACCGGATAATCAATAATGAAAGTAGGCTGCACATAATGTTGTTCGCACTGGCTGCCAAAAATTTCATCAATCAGTTTGCCCTTGCCCATGGAAGCATCTGCATGAATGTGGAGTTGCTGGCAAACTGCACGTAACGCATCTTCATTCATCTGGCTCACTTCATGCCCTGTATGTTCCCTGATGGCATCATAAATAGAAATCCTTTTGAATGGCGCTTTAAAGGATATTGTTTTTTCTCCCACAACTACATCCGTACCGCCGCATACATCAAGGGCGGCTTTTTCAAGCATCTGCTCAGTGATATGCATCATCCACAGATAATCTTTATAGGCCGTATAGAATTCAAGAATGGTGAATTCGGGATTGTGTGTCCTGTCCATTCCTTCATTTCTGAAATTGCGACTGAACTCATACACCCAGTCAAAGCCACCCACGATGAGCCGTTTAAGATATAGTTCATTGGCAACCCTTAAATAAAATGGAACATCCAATGCATTGTGGTGCGTGTGAAAAGGCCTTGCTGCAGCTCCTCCGGGAATACTTTGCAACACCGGAGTATCCACCTCAAGCGCACCCTGGCTGTTTAGAAAGTCACGCATAGAGTTGATCATCCTGGTGCGTTTTACAAAAATTTCTTTGACCGCAGGGTTGATCACAAGGTCTGCATAACGTTGCCGGTATTTAAATTCAGGATCAGTTACCGCATCAAATGTTTGACCTTCTGCTTCTTTAACAATGGGTAAAGGCCTGATGGATTTGGCGAGAATAGTCAATTCTTTTACGTGTATGGAAACCTCTCCTGTCTTGGTTCGGAAAGCAAAACCTTTGATCCCGATAATATCTCCTATATCCAAAAGTTTTTTCCAGACAATATCATACAGGGAAGTATCCTCACCCCGGACGAGATCATCTTTGCGTACATAAAGCTGGATGCGTCCATGAGAATCCTGTAACACAGCGAAACTGGCCTTGCCCATATCCCGTACACTCATGATACGGCCTGCGAGACAAACATCAAGGAAAGCTTCCTTGTTTTCATCCTGAAACGAATTTTTGATATCAGTTGAATAACGATTGACAGGATAAAGGGCTGCCGGAAAAGGATCAATGCCTAATTTTTGAAGTTCCGCCAGTTTTTCTCGCCGTATAATCTCCTGTTCCGATAAATGTTGGGTTTGCATTGATGCACTATTTCAAAGTGCAGCAAAGGTAGGGTCTGCCCTAATTGAATGCAATCCTATTTGGTACGGGTATTGAAACGGAATGAAATACCCAAATTAAAAGTGCAGGATTCACCCAACGAAGCCCCTGAACTTCTGCTTGATATTTTTGAATTGGAAAGAGCAAAGCCTGTCTGAACTTTCACATTTTCCCCACCGGCCCTCACAATGAAACCTGGCTCAAAAACAAAAAATGATGGATGGTCAGCAACATATTGCAGATCCGGCAATTGATCAGCATTCTTCGGATACATAATAATGGATTCCTTGGTTTTCCAGTTCACTATGCCCATCCTGGAACTCAGTCCTACTTCTACATGTTTACTTTTAAATCCTAGCGAGGGTTGCAAAAAAATCTTGGTCAATCCTATAGTGGAACGGTCTCCCATTCCATAATCACTTTCTACTACGCCTTTTCCTGCCCCGGCATACACTTCACTAACCCAAAATTTATTTTTGTCGAACGTAGTTGAATAGCCGAGTCCTATTTCTCCATAAGTACCATGTCCCTTTTCATCATAACTGCCTGTATTTTCTGTTCTGCCACCAGTGAATCCGTTCAACATAACACCCCAATTCTTTTTGAGTGCATAGGCTACCTGCAGTTCTCCTCCCCTGAATTTTGATTCAGATCCTGATGCGTAAAATGCATTGATACGCATTTCATCTTTTTCTGTGAGAAGCGGTATGTTAGCTGTATTGGGTGCATAATACATATGGGTGCAGGAAACCACATTTATAGCCATTAGCAGGAGCAGAAAAATATTTTTCATAAACTGTAGTTGATGAGTACTAAAATTTATTGGTTAGTGTTTATTCATAATTTAAATCCAAAACTTACATAATATAAGCCCCCGACCTGTGGATTTCCATAGGCATTTTTATAATACCTGTTGGTAATATTGGTGGCGCCGATTTTGATGACAGAACGGATCTTTGGCAATTGATAATTGACCTGCGCATCAATGGACGTATAACTTTTCAACGGTCCGTTGGCCAACTCACCATCCCATAACATTTGATCCTGCCAGTGAACAATAGCATTGAAGCCAACTGTCTTTTTCTTGCCCAGCCCTTCATTGGCAAACCCTGCATTGACCCGGTACCTGGGTGTATTGAAATAAGCCTGGAAGCCTTGTGGGACATCGGTAATTACATCGCTGTAAGCATTGAAGAATAAAGAATAATTAGACGGCAAACGATAGTCTATTCCCAGTCCGAAGCCGTGTGTTTTTACTTTCGTACTACTGTTTACCACGGTAGAATATATCTTTCCTGTTGCTGGCTGATACAGTGCATTTCTCACCAGGAAATCCTTGTATTTGCCCAGATAACCGTAAGCATCTACCAACAACCTTTTTGCTATGAGGCCCTTGTAACCCATTTCAAAAGATCGTACACTTTCTGGTTTAAATGGTTTGTACTCATAGGTGTTTTTAGGCACTCCGTTGATCAGTTCAAGTACTGGATTGTTCTTTGCGTTGAGGTAATCCATCACCCACGGTAATCCGCCAAGGATTGTATAATCACCTACATTTAATCGGATGTATTTTTGTTGCGTGCTTGGAAAGCGATAGGCCGTTTGGTACGAAAACCTGAGATTGTTATTTTGAACCAGCTTCAGAACAGCTGTTGCTCTTGGTGTAAATTTTCCCTTGAAATCTTCGTTCTTGTCATATCTGCCGGAAAATGATATTGTCAATCGATCAGGTATTATTTTTTTTGTTACCTGTGCGTAAGCGCCTGTTTCGTTGATGGTAATAGGCTTTAAAGAGTCAATGAACAGTGTGTTTTCAGAGTTCAGTATATATCTTTTGAAGTTGGCACCAACAATCAATTCCGCAAACCTGATGACATGGGAAAAATTGTATTGGCCTTCTGTCATCCATAATTGAGAGGTTTCCAGGAACCTTCCTCCATTTAATGAAATCGGAATTTTTTTTACGGAATCAAATAGATGATGAAATTGTTGTGATCCTGGTGCAGGTCTGCCCTGGTCGGCAGTTGCCCTGCCCATGTTGTGGAATTGCTGCGAGGAGGCTGCGATAGCTTTATTAGCTTCATCTGCTCCCTGGCTGGCTGCCGTAGTTAACCATAGGGTGGCAGCGGAAACAAGATAGGCAGCTGAATATTGCTGGTACCAGTTACCGCTGTTTTTCCAGGCTTCATTCATATACTGTGTGGTGACAGTTGCACTGTGCGCCTTGCCGGCATTTTCCTGGGTGGTATACGCGCGTATCAGCCAGTTGGGATTTTTTAATTCAATTTTGTACTGACCTAATTTGATGCCCTGTAATGAATAACGGTTGTTGCCTGTATAAACGGTATTGCCTGTACCCCAGTAACCCATTACCTGAGCTTCTGTATTACGGCTTAATCTATAATGAAGGGCTCCGGATAATTTGATGTTCATGGTACGGGGGTCAATCACATCTCTTTCCTGATATCCTGTTCTGGATATCTTCATGACTGCAGGCGTTGCGGCTATCACGGCATCAATACCCTGGCTTAGTGCCGGGTAAGATTGTTTAATACCCTGCCCCACCAGGTACCAAAGATCTTTGAACTGGCCCTGGTTCAATACACGCCGCACATTGATGGATGTCTCGTCACCGTACACATTCACGCCATCGTAATTAGGATCCGTATTCCGATTTCCCGGAATCACTTTGCCAATTGTTCCATTTCGTGAATAATTTGAAGTATCATGGGCCAGCCAGTCGGTACCACTGATATATTGTGCACTCATTTTGAATGCAAGCCTGTTGGCATATGCTTTGGCATACCTTATCGTGAAATCATGAAAGGAGGTCACTGCAGCTCTTTGCTTTCTGTCGGTGTTGGTAATTCCTTCCTTAACCAAAACACTCAGACCCTGAGACTGGAAGGGATTTTTACTATTGATAAGAATAGTACCATTGATGCCGCCAGGTCCATAGAGAGCAGAAGATGCGCCAGGAAGGATTTCTATTTTGTCAACATCCAGTTCTGTGAGACCTGCAAAGTTTCCAACTGAAAAATTCAAGCCCGGAGCCTGGTTGTCCATGCCATCTACCAGTTGATTTACCCGGGTGCTTCCACTTCCATTGAAACCACGGGTACTGATGGTTTTGAAAGTCATACTGGAGGTGGTGATGTCTATTCCTTTTTTATAACCAGCCATACTGTAGTAATCTGCTGCTGGTGTATTTTGAATTTGGCGGGCACCATATTGTTCAATTGAAACAGGAGATTCAAGTATTTTAATAGGCACCCGCGTAGCGGAAACAACAAGGTCTTGTCCGGGTAAAAATGAACGTTCCATGTCTATGGTAATGGATTCGCGTGTGTCGACTACCTTTTCAACTTCCTGGAACACCACAGATGAAAAAATAAGGGTAACTGGTAAATTTGATACCATTATTCTGAAGGCGCCGGTTTTATCTGTTACCGTTCCTTTTACACTTCCCTTGATGCTTACAGAAACACCTTCCACAGATTCATTGGTCTTGGCTGTGACCCTACCCTGGATGAAAGCCTGCTGGGCATTGGTGTGTACCTGAAAGAGGATACACATCAGAAAGAAAACTAAATTTCTTTTCATAATATTTATTTTAAGAGTAGGAGGGGCAGGTACTTGTAAAAATTATTACCGTGTGAAGAATGAATGGCTATCTGTCAATATTTTATGAAATATTCAATTACGAAAACAAAATGCAATTCCCGCTGTGCCCCCGATCATGCTTACTTTTCCTGGGTGGAAATCAGCTGCTTCAGGTTTTACATCCTGTTTGAGGGCTACCGGCAGGGCCAACCTTAGATCTAACACCAATTCAACACCAAATAATTTTTTTTCTTTTCCTAATGGAAATCTGCCGGTCATCATGGAGCCCGGAACTACGCGCATTTTTTTTGATTCATCATTGATGGCATATTGCAGCAGGTAAAGTGTTGAACCAAAACCTAGCTTAGCCCTCGTTTTTGCAGCGGCGTACATAAATCCACCTGTCAACTGGTAAAGAGTATAACGAACGGTGGGCATAGGTCCGTTAGACCCTCCTATAATGCCCAGGAAACTGGAATAGCCTGTATTTTTAAAGCCGGTGACTGTTGCCTGATCCGCAATGCCTGCAACAAAAAACAAGCTGCGGGCTTTATGAATGGATGTACCAAAACGGACGAGAAAATTGCCAGTTTCATTTTTGACCGGGTATTGTGTGGTTCCCGTCCACCCCAAAAAATTATAGTTGCTTGTTTCATTGAATCCCTGTTTGTTCATCTGGCTTTTCAGGGAACCGGAAGGACCTCCTGTAGCAAAGCCCGAAGAAATGGAAGCGAACCATTTTTTAGACTGGGAAAACGAAGCGAGGCTGATAAGCAGGGGAAATAGGTATACAATCTTTTTCATAACTGAAAGTTGAGGTGTGGTTGAATAAATCATTCTTTTGCAAGGTATTTTTTGAAGGACAGTTGATATAATTGAATTTCGGGCAGGGTACAATGCCAGTTGCGATTTTTGCAAAATGGGGGTGGTGAAAGCCGGATGTAAGTAAAATTTGGGCTATCTTATAGGGGCTCACACGGACCAAAACTGATGATATGGAAGGTATACAGGCACAGCACTTCCTATTCCAGAGAATTAGGGAAAAGCTTCCGAACAATGACTCCCTTGCGGAGGTAGTGGCAGAGCTGTTACATGTGAGTAATGACAGTGCTTATCGCCGAATAAGGGGCGAAACTCCGCTGGTCCTGGAGGAGGCACGTATACTTTGCGATACTTTTTCCCTTTCACTGGATGAACTTCTTCATGTAAGTACCAATTCGATCTTTTTTACCTACACCCAAATTGATCATATACAATTCAGTTTTGGTAAATATCTGGAAGAGATCAGGAATAGCCTGATGCTTGTAAATGCCTCTAATGAAAAAGAAATCACTTACCTGGGTAAGGATATTCCTGTCTTCTATAATTTTTTATACAGGCCACTTTTTGCTTTCAGATACTTTTTTTGGATGAAATCCATCCTGCAGCATCCTGATTTTGTTCACCTGCAGTTTTCTGATGACCTGCTTTCGCCTGATCTGGAACAAATAGGAAAGGAAATTACCCAGTTGTATGTTTCCATACCCTCTACAGAAATCTGGAATACTGAATCCGTCAACAGCACCATCGCACAAATAGAATATTACCGTGAAGCAGGATATTTCCAGTGTGAAGAAGACATTGAAAAAATATATCATTCCCTTCGAAGCCTGATAGAACATATTAAAACTCAGGCTGAAACCGGTACCAAATTTATACCTGGTGAAAATGTAAACATCAGGAAACAACATTATCATCTTTTTTACAACAGAGTGGTATTGGGTGATAATACTATTATTGTGATCATGGAGGGACAAAAAACATTGTATCTAACATACGATGTGCTGAATTATATGGTCACACGGGATGTAAAATTTTGTAACGCCGTTTACGGTAAGCTCCAGAACCTGATTCGCCGTGCTACCATTCTGAGCAATGCCAGTGAAAAGCAACGAAATATTTTCTTCAATATTCTCCAGCGAAAAATTCCTGATCGCATGCCTGTTATCAATACGAATTCGTTATGAATGCTCATGGAATACAGGAACAATTATTCCAGCAACTAAAAGATAAAATGTACTCTGGCGGGTCCCTGGTAGATGAAATCGCCACACTACTGGAAATCAGCACAGACAGCGCTTACCGGAGATTGAGGAATGAAAAGCAACTGACCCTGGAAGAAGTAGCCAAACTATGCAGGCATTTCAACCTTACACTGGATCACCTTATCAATCCTGGGCCTGATACTTTTGCTTTTACAGGAAGCTTTATTGAGATACATTCTTTTCAATTCGACCAGTGGCTTCAGTCAGTTGTGCAACATGTAAAATACATATCGGGTTTTAAAGAAAAGAAAATGTTTACGGTTTGCAAGGACATTCCCATTTTTCACCATTTTCATTTCAGGGAAATTGCAGCATTCAAACATTATGTGTGGATGAAGGGAATTTACAATTCTCCTGAACTGGCACGGAAAAAATTCAGTCTGAAGGATTATCCACCAGGATTATTTGAACTGGGTCAAAAAGCATTGCAACTGTATAATCAAATCGATTCCGTAGAAATCTGGAGCCTTGAAACCATAAACAGTACCATGCGTCAGATCGATTATTACCACGAATCGGACCTGTTTGAAAATGAGACTGAGGTTTTACATATCTATGAGGCATTGGAAAAATTAATGACCCACCTGGACAATCAGGCAAACATGGGGTATAAAATGATGGTAGGTGACACCCAGCGTAATGGAAATGGAAGTTTTCAGATGTACCTCAATGAAATCGTTATCGGAGACAATTCGATCCTGGCCTCCCTTGATGGAAGTAAGGTCAGCTTTATTATCCATACGGTAGCGAATGTGATGCTGACAAGAGATGTAAGGTTTTGCGAGAATATGTTCGAATCGATACAGAACCTGATGAGACGCTCCACCCAAATAAGTTCGGTCAGTGAAAGGGAAAGATCACGCTTTTTTAAATTTTTGCGTAAAAGGATTTCCAACCGTAAACAACAATTCAATGTGTAGTCTTGCACATCCCCACGAACTTCTTTCCAATAGTTCACCAATGATGTTAGGGAGCCTGCTACTCCAACGCAAATTCTGGCCTTCATTTTGCAAATAGATGTCAAACCACCACCATGAAACAATTTTTATATGCTTTTGCTTTAACTATAGGTCTGACTTCGTGTTCTGCCCTTTCTCATCTTCCTATCACCAATGTTACTGAAGCCGATGCCGCTCAGGGCATCCGCGAAGCATTGGATCATGGTGTGGGCCGTGGCATTTCCTTACTCAACAGGACAGATGGTTTTTTCGGCGACCAGGCCTATAAATTGTTGCTACCACCCGAAGCTCAAAAAATAGAAAATACATTGCGCCAGGTAGGCATGAGTTCACTGGTAGACAGGGCCATCTTACAGATCAACAGGGCCGCAGAAGATGCTGTTGGTTATGCAAGACCCATTTTTATAGATGCCATCAGCAATATGAGTATTGCAGATGCCCTTTCCATCGTAAAAGGTTCTAAAGACGCCGCCACTCAATACTTCAGGCAAAAAACCACTGATCAACTGGTGGCAGCCTTCAGCCCGATTATTAAACAATCGCTGGAAAAATTCAGTGCCACAAAATATTATGCAGATATGATCAATACTTACAACGGTTTTCCTACTACTCTCAACAAACTCAATCCGGACCTTCCTTCTTATGTGGTAGGTAAAGCGGTGCAAGCCCTGTTTGACCAGGTGGCACAAGAGGAAGCCAACATCCGTACCAATGCGGCTGCCAGAACCACTGACCTGCTAAAAAGGGTGTTTGGCTGGGCTGCGAGAAACTAGGTTAAAAGTACCTGCCACGCTTTTTCCACTTTCCCTTCATCCAGGAGACGGGCAGCATACTGATGGAGTTCTTTTTCCATTTCCTGTGGATCTATTGAAAAATACTGGATGATGTTTTTTAAATGGTCATCTTCAAAAGAAGGTAGTACCGTGGGCATTTCATGGCAGTTAGCCAGCATACCCAGGTGGTTACCGGTGAGGTATTTGCTGTAGCGCAAATTCTCAGGCAATGCGTCCACACCAATCCCAAGCAGTGTACTGGGCTTAGGGACTTGAAATAAATTTTCTTTTGAAACCTTACAATACCAGTCGCTACCCATGCGGGCAACCAGCTCCAGCTGGTCCACATCAATTCTTTGTTGATCATTCAACAATCTGTCATCAATATGGATGCAAAGCACTTCACAAATTACCAGTTGTCCAGCGCCACCTTCATTACCCAAAGATTTTATTTCCATTACCCTGCATTCCAGTTTGGCCTTGCTTTCCTTGACCATGGGCGGTGTTACCAGTGTAGCAGTTTCTTTGGTAAAACCAGCTTTGATAAATTCATCAACTCCTTTTGGGTACTCACAGCTGGTCAACGAAGTTTGCTGAACCATGTCGTAGGTAACGATATTGATCACTACCTCCGGTACCTGGCGAAGGTTTTCCAGTGTATGTTTTACAGAATTGTCCCGCACCCGTCGGGCTGGTGAAAAAATAACCACTGGAGGAAGGGTGGAAAACAAATTGAAGAAACTAAAGGGACTTAGGTTGACCTTTCCGTTTTTATCAATAGTCGAAGCAAAGCAAATAGGCCTTGGCGCCACCAGGTGTTGCAGATAGTATTGTTTATCCGATGAAGAAAGGTCTTTCAGATCGAAGATCATTGTTGCAAATTGCATAAAAACAGCGACAAAATCCCAAGCCTTTCAAAGAGGAATGTTGCCGCCCAACCTATTTCAACCTGCGCCGGTAACCAACAGGAGGATATCTTCGTTATACGAAATAGTTCGTGATCATCATTAACCAGAATATGATATGAAAAAAATTTGGATCGCGCTGATAGTGGCCCTGGTGTTCGTGTTAACCACTCAGGCCCAGGATAAAAAAAATAATCAAGTTGAAGGCAATGGCAAAATGGTTACAAAGGAAGTAACAGTTACTTCCTTTGATGGGCTGAAGGCTAGTGGCATTTTTGAACTGGTATTACTGCAGGGCGACAAAGAATCTGTAAAAATTGTAGCTGATGAAAACCTGCAGGATCTTTTTGATGTTCACCTGGATGGGAGCCGCTTGATTCTTGATATGAAAAGAACAGCGCACATCAGGTTGAATTCGAAGAACCAAATGAAGGTTTATGTTACTTTCAAAAAATTAAAAGATATCGAACTGAATACCGTAGGCCATGTGGTGTGTGATCAATCCCTCACTTTTGATGAGCTGGTAGTAAAAAACAAAAATATTGGGAATGTTGACCTTCACATTACAGCCAATAAACTGGACCTGTTCAATACCAGTATAGGAAATTTGAAATTAAGCGGGATGGCAAAAGATGCCCAGGTAAAAAATTCAGGAGTAGGCGCCATAAGGGCTGGTAATTTTATAGTGCAGGCCATGAACATTGAAAATACTGGTGTGGGAAATGTGGAAGTAAATGCTATAAAAAATCTGAAAGTCAAAGATTCATTTCTAGGAAAAGTAACGAATAAGGGTATGGCTCCTGTGCGTAAAATGAATAAAGTACGGGTTTGACTTTACTTACAGTTCAATAGAAGTAGAGAACTGTGAGATGCAGGAGGGTAAGCTGAGATGCAGAAGATGAAGTTATGGTGCAGTTGAAGCGGGTGGGTCAAATGGTTCACCTGCGCCTGTTGTCCTGATTTTTTTATCCAATAGACTCCAGTTAGTATCTTCTGCCACGATCGTATTGGTAAGTGTTCCCAGGCCTTCGATTTCCAGCGTCACCACATCACCCTCCTGAAGCCATTGTTCGGGATACAATGCATCGGTGCGTTTGCCGGTACCGTTCAGTTCCAGAAAACACCCGGTACCCACGGTACCGCTTCCAATTACATCACCGGGGAACAGATCCACTCCATAGGAAGCCCGCTCTATGATCTCGGCAAAAGTCCAATCCATATCACCCAGATTGCCAGAACTAACAAGAACACCATTGACCTGGCAGGTCATTTTTAAATTCCAGTTTTTTCCGGTATGAGGTGCTTTGCTGGTTATACCCCATTCTTCCAGTTCGTCAAGAGTTACCAGAAAAGGACCTGTGGTAGTAGCAAAATCTTTTCCTTTAGCTGGACCCAAATTCAGTAACATCTCTTCGAGTTGTAATCTTCTGGCACTGAGATCATTCATGATCATCAATCCTCCAATATATTCTTCCGCATCTTCAGCGTGGATATTGCGTCCGTGTTTGCAGATCACAATAGCGGCTTCCAACTCAAAATCAAGTTTTTCAAAATGGTCGGGCATGCACGATACCTCTCCAGGCCCTTTAATACTGTGGTGGTTGGTAAAATAGAACACAGGAAATTGGTCAAATTCCGGGATCATTTCTGCCTTCCGGTTTCTTCTTGCTGCTGCCACATGCTGTCTGAAAGCATAGGCGTCGCGGCAGGAAGTAGGGAATGGAACAGGTGCCAGTAATTCCACCTGATCGAAGGGAACTGCTTTAGCCTGTGAAATTTTTCCTTCTTCTATCATCAACAAACCGCCTTGTGCCATTGGAAATGCATCTTCCCAATAAGTAAGGAACATTCCCATGGTATTGGGAAGGTCGGGATGCAGGTATTCCATATCATATAGAAAACCATCTACCAACACTGCTAACTGGTCGTGCTCATCTTTTAAATAGGAAACCAATTTCATCATGCATATTTGGAATCAAAAATAGCGGAAGTGAGGGAGTCCCGACAGAGATACACGTAATGCAGTACACTTCTGTAACATTTCTATCATCAACAACATTACTGGGGCTTCAGGCTATCTGGAACAGCCACTGTACCGCTCACCTGCCTGATGTTGATACTTGTAAGATCCTGCATCGCAACCATTCCTTTTCCATAAATCAGGTTCCCGCCTTTTCTTATACGGACATTTTTATCTGTAAAGAATTTTTGTGTATTCTGATCCCACCACAAATCCGGAGTATGTAAAGTATCACCCTGCATGTTATACACCACCACACTGTCGCGCAGGAAAACCTTGCCGAGGCTTTCATAATATTTACCATAATTGGCATCTACATGGCTTTCTACTTTTCCTGCCGAGTCGAAAAAATTAACGTTCAGCGACTTTGGGAATTCTACATAAATGGTATCAGACTGGTAGCGGATCATATAGGGTGAAGACAGCTTGGCTTTCATCATACTGCCCTGGCTCATGTAAGTTACAATGCTGTCCGCCTCTTCCACCATCACCTTATTATTGGTCCATTCAGCGATCACTTTCGGATCATTTTCGCATGCGGTAATAAAAAAGCAGCTCATCATAAAAGCTGCCAGTAAATTTTTCCGTTGTACAAGACGATTAGTCATACTTCTTTTTACCAAACCAGAGGTCTGTAAAGTTCAGGCCAATGGAAATACGAAAAAGATTTTCTTTTAATTGATTGGAGTTATTACCTCTTTTGCCATATTCAAGTGCGAGGTTCAGCACACTATATTGGTTGGGACTTAACCTGTTGTAATTTCCGATAGGAAGGCCCATCCCGAAGGAAGCGCCCAGTTGTGGTAAGTTTTCACGCACCTTGATATAATCAGGTCCGGCAACAAATCCAAAACGGTAGATGACACGACTGAAATAATTAGCCCGAGCTCTTGGATAAAACTGACCACCTGCATTGATCATCCAGTTATCCTGAACATCATCTTTCTGTCCAAAGAAACGATAGCCAGACCACTTATTGGTGGTGTAATCAATTCCAAATAACCAACCACTGTTGTCGGTCCTGGTTTGTTGTACAACAAACCCTGTTTTATATGAGGCCGGATAAACAATTTTTCCTTTGGTTTCATTGACCTGGTACACACTATCAATTTGTAATTCTTCACCTGCGGAACCTCTCGTGTAGGTCTGTACCTGCACATCCTGCTTGCCATTAATTTCCTGCTGCAAGTTTCCACTGGCACCTAAACGCAGCAAAGTGTTTTTGTTAAGGTCAATTTTGTATTGAACACCTGCATTGTAGGAAAGTCCGCCAAAAGAGGAGTTCGTAGTATGGTCTGAAGAAAAATAAAGAATGGAATCGTTGATCAGACTTCTCAACCTTTTATTTTCTCTGGAACCGAATAAATAGCCCACGTTAAAACCAACACTGAAATTTTTGATGGCAAATCCGGTACCAATGGAAGGCAAATAGCTACCCCCGCTACCCTTTACCTGGGTAATGGCACTGTCAATAGGATTGAGGGTAATAGGATCTTTCAGTCGTTCATAAGTATTGATCAGATAACTGATTCTGGTCAGAGGACGAATACCAAAGCTCATACCCCAATTTTTTTTGATCGGGATACCCAGCTGGAGGTAAGAAAAAAAAGCGTCAGAGGAAGTAAACCTGTTGGTGGTATTAGGCGCAATCAGTGTTCTGCTGTCAAAATTCATTCCTGCATCAAGTACCACGCGACCAGCGGAAACTTTTTTGGAACGTTGTTCGATATAAGTTTGAAACTGTGAGTAGGAAGCAGGATTATTGAAATTAATAGACAATACATCTACGAAGCCTGCAGAAATGCCGCCCATTCCTCTGGTAGTAACATTTGACCTGGAAACCTGGTCGCCCAAACCATATCTTGAATAAGGTGAATTATCCTGCCCGATAGCTGATATAGAACATCCCATTAGCATCAGAAAAGAAAAACATAGCGCAAAATAAAACATGAAATGTTTAAGCATGATTGATTTGGCTAATTGCATACAGACCTTTAAAAATTAAATCGGGGTCTGCAAATATCTCGTTTTTCAAATGGGTCTGTAGTATTCGTGTATCACCCCCGGTTAAAAGCACGTTAAAATTACTGTATCGTTCTTTATAGGCGTTAATGATGCCATCGAGTTCTTTAGACATTCCCAAAACTACACCCGACTGGAGGTTGGTTTTGGTATCATAACCTATCAGCGGCACGTTCCAGTGCGGTTTGACCAAAGGAAGTTTGGCAGTGAATTCATGCATGGCACGGAAACGCATTTCCATTCCAGGTGAAATAGATCCGCCGAGCAGTTCGTGGTCAGCGTTGATGAAATTATAAGTGATACAGGAACCAAGTACAATGGCGAGGTTATTTTTCGATGGAAATAAAAATACTGAAGCGGCCGCAATAGCCAGCCTGTCGGCGCCCACAGTTTCAGGTTTTCCCACCGGAATGGTAAATGGAAGCTTTGAATCATTGCTTAGCCGGTGAAAATGGGTGGCTTCCCGTAAAATGTTTTCAATCTCCGGCGGATGATCAATGACTGAAGAAAGAATGGACCTTTCAGGATGGTACTCGTTCAGGATTTTTACAAGTTCACCGGGAGGGTTGTTACCCAGCACAAGATTGACAGGCATCGAGTCTTCAGAAAAAACGGCCACCTTCAAACGGGTATTGCCAAAATCAAGGCAGATGGTATTCATCGTGGGGAAGGTATGGAATCGTGAATAGTGAATCGTGAGTGGTGAGTAAAATGTAAAGGCATTGCAGCAGTTGAATAATAAAAAAATTAGATTCGATAAGTGTCAATAGAGACATTGGAACGCATTTACAGGAGCATCAGGGAGCGGGCGGCAATTCCAGGTCAAATGTTCCGAGGTTTCTGAAATGACCATTGAGTTTAACTTTTACTTTTAAATGCTCCATTTCTGCCAGCATGGGAATTACTTTTTTCAAATGTCTTTTTAAATATTCCTGTCGCTGGCGTTCCTGCATAAGACCCAGTAGTTCGTATTCCTCCTGTAACGAAAGACCTACATGATGGGCAACATCATAACTGTTCAGGAAAGCATCTTCTTTCTTAAATGTCTTTTCCACTTTCAGAAGTTGGTACAATTCACGGGTGCTTTTGAGAATACGTCGCATCATTGCCTGGTCCACCAGCTCCTGGTTGGATGGATAGTTCACGATAGCACCGTTGTAAAGCTTGTCCGGAATTTCCTGTATAACCTCCAGCACCCTGAAAACCTGTTGCCCCACCGTCTTGATATCCATCTCACCATTTGGCTGAACAGAAGTAATTTCTGAAATGCGAACCACTGTTCCATATTCTTGTAACCTTTTTTCTATGACCGCAGGAATGCCAAAAGTTTTATTTTCAGTAAAGCATTCATTGATCAGTTGCTTGTACCTCGGTTCAAATATGTGAAGATTCAATTCTTCACCAGGATACACCACAAGTTCCAATGGAAATATAGGTATGAAATTGGTCATGATTTCTGAAATGCAAATTTGAGGTTTTTGAATGATATAGTGAGGGGTCGTGTTCGTGCCTGACATTTTTAAAGTGTCAATAATGGTGAGTGATCAGTTTCTATTGATTACTATTGATGATTCAATAATAGTTCCATTCCCCCTTGCCTCCCATTTCCACCAGCAAAGAATTATAAAACCGTAAATAAAGACACCGAATTGTGCTTCCAGTCCGATATCGAACAAAAAGCTCAACCCTGAAATAATATTCAGGAACGTCCAGAAAAATCGATGCTTTATTGTTTTTTCAAATAGGAACAACAGCATGATGCAGGAGAAAAAAATAATTCCGGGCCAGCCAGCTGCATCTCCGTATAATAGCCATTCGCTACTGGGATATAATTTATCTGTTTCAAGCATCTGGCTCTGGTGTTGATGGTACCATTGGTAGGTTGTGTCCATCACATCCCCACTTCCCACCCCAAAAGGATGTTCCATAAGTATGTTCCAACCTGCCCTGAGAGAGAGCCATCGGTTCCCGTCGGTCGTGCCTGGCAGGTAACTATCTTTTTGTATGAAAGAAAAATCATACAGCATATACCTGAACCTATTTTGAAATGTGGGCAACCACCACCAGGCAGCGAGTGGCAACAGTAACACGCATACACCGGCTGCGATACTCCATTTAAAAGTTGATTTTGAAAGAGAATAGAAAATACCAAGTGCCAAAAAAATATACAGGCTGACCAATCCAGTGCGTGCGGAGAGAATATGAAGAAAAATGATATAGAACCCAATCGCAAACGTCAGGATTATTTTATATTTTTTGGATGAAGTGAGTTGGAAAAGTAACACTGCAACTACAACGGCGATACTCACCAGCAGACTAAAGCGCACATGGTCATTGCCCAGCGGTGTGGCCAGGATCTTGGCTTTTAAATAATTCAACTGAACGGCGCCAGGATGTTGTAGGTAGTGCCATAAACTCCAGCCACATCCGGCACCTACCAGCAATAAAAAAAAACAGGCGATCAGTCGCCATTGACTGGCAGACAGTTGCCAGCTTCCCGCAAATGCCAATGGCAACAAAAAAAGTGGCAGTTTGATACGCGCCCATCGAAACCATTCTGGTTGGTTACTGCTCCAGAACCAGGTAATCACTGGTATTAAAAATAAGCATGCGATTCCTGCAAGCAGTTTTTGGGTGGCAAAAAAAGTGAGTTGTCTTGAAAAGTTTTTATGAAAGCAGGTCAGAAATAAAAAAGCCATCATTCCAATGGACAAGAGCACCCGGGAAGTAAAAAGAGCAAGCAACATGAGGAGAATAGAAAAAAAGATGAGGTGTTGACGCCAGTCCCTTTCTGTGCTAATACCCATATTTTTGTAAACGTACAACAACTATTTTTCATGTGGGAACAACTGCTTGATGGGCTCTTGAAAGGTGATGTAAAAGCTTTGGCAAGAAGTGTTTCTTTTGTTGAAAACGAGCAGGAGGGATATGATCAGCTATTAACCCATCTGCCTGCGGCCAATGATGCTAAAATTACAGGCATCACCGGTCCTCCGGGAGCAGGTAAAAGTACACTTGTGGATGGACTGATTGAAGAAATGACAGGTGAAGGAAAAAAAGTAGCGGTTGTCTGTGTGGATCCATCCTCTCCCTTTCACCTGGGTGCCGTATTGGGTGACCGCATTCGCATGAGCAAATGGTTTTCTCACCCCGGTGTGTTCATTCGTTCCCTGGCCACGAGGGGAGCTATGGGTGGCTTGCATCCCAAAATCATAGAGGTCACAGAATTGATGAAAGCAGCCGGATATGATCAGGTTATTGTAGAAACAGTAGGCGTGGGACAAAGTGAAATTGACATCGTAGGACTCGCAGACACCACGGTGGTGGTAATGGTACCGGAATCAGGTGATGAAGTGCAAACCATGAAAGCAGGTCTGATGGAAATCGCAGACATTTTTGTAGTGAATAAAAGCGACCGGGCAGACGCTGATATTTTTGTAAAGAACCTGCACCTGATGCTGGCTCCGGCATTCACTGAAGGGGGACGAGAAATTCCTGTCTTGAAAACTATAGCCAACCAGCACCAGGGAATTACAGAATTATTGAATGCCATAAAAAAACACCAGGAAGGGAAGGGACAACAGGATAAAAAATTATGGCTGATGACGGAAAAGGTTTGGCAACTGGTGCAAAAGGAAAGAATGAAAAACGTGGACAGGAACCGTATTAAAAATGAGGTCAGTGAACAACTGAAGACCGGAACTTTCAATTTATACCGGACAGTACAACGTTTTTGGTGAGAACTTTATTGGTGTAATGTGGCTGTAAATAATTTTTCCAGCATATTGACAGAAGCTTCCCAGCAGAAATGTGTGGTGACCAGTTCGTGTCCTCGTGTGGCAATCTGAACACGCAGTTGCTGTTCCTGTAGAAGCTCTGATATTTTTTTTACGATGTCTGCGGTATTTTTTGGTTCTGCAAGCAGGGCTGTTTCACCGTTCATGGCATAATCTGCGTGTCCGCCAATTCTGGTACAAACCACCGCACAACCGCATGCCATGGCTTCCGCAGGTGGCAACGCCCATCCTTCTCCAAGACTGGGGCTTAAAAAAATGGCATTCGTGTTGAAGACCTGCGATAGATCGCGGGGCTTCTTGATATACTGTATCCATTCGGGCAATTTGGGTGCATCATATACCCCAAACAGTTGTACCTGCAGGTCGGGAAAAATCTTTTTTACTTCCACCAGCGCCTTCAGTCCATACGATGTTCCTTTCCGGTGTTCCTGTGAATAAAGCATACAGACCGAATGCGCCTTTCTTTGTTCAGGTAAAATATGGATGTTGAATTTATCCGTATCAATTGCGTTGGGGATGTGCACCGGGCAATGACCGCTGTATTGTTGCACCAGATGTTGAAGGTGCCGTGCTATCACAAGATGGGTAACCGGAAGGCTATAGGAGGCATGTACCAGTTCCTGGTGTCCTTTCCAGATTTCATAATCCTGTATCAGGTTGAATTTTTGACCTTTCGAAGGAGAAAGCTGGTTAATCATGTAAGCCATTTCCCACCAGGTACAAATGGTGATATCGCCATCCGGAACATAGTCGTCTGTAATGCGTGGAACAATCAAAGATTGTACTGCAGCATGTAAAGGAAACCACGAAGGCCGCGACAAACCCCTCAGGCGGTATTGGAATTGTTTCCACCAGGAAGGTGATTTGATTTTATGATAAGGACGATGGATGCTATGCAAAACTATAACATGGTGACCCCTGGCCTGTAAGCGGTTGGCGTATTCATACATGATCTTGGCGCCACCACTTGGCTTAGTGGTCAGGAAAGGAAGTATCATATTGATATGCAAGGATCTCATGATAAGGCAAAACTCATCCTGTATGCCATTTTGAGTCTGGACAGAATCGATTTTTTTTTGAAAAAGAAAATAGTGTTGGCATGCCGCGCTAGGAACATCATCAGCAAAGGTGAAAATTTTTTTTGTTGCAAAGTAGCCAGCGCAGACTTCATTTGAATGGCAAAAGATCGTTCCTCCTCTTTGAGTTGTTCGATCTCTAAAATAGCGTTGATGGTGTGGAGTCTTTCTCTGGCTTTTTGTTTCGTTTGCTTTCCTTCATCTTTTTTCCCCAGGGTGAGATTATCGGTGTGAAAGCGGTGAAAAGTCAGTACCTCCTCAGTAGCTGCTATACTTCCAAAAACTGCAGCCAACACCGTCAGCCACCAATCGTAAAACACACCATCTGGAAAAGCTGGCCGATTTTGTAAAAGACCTTTTCTAAATAAGATGTTGTGCCCGGCTATGGTATTGAAAAACATGAGTTGCCTTACATCATGTCCTTCAAAAGAACGGCGGGCGGCATAAGAGCTTACCTCAGGAACTTCATGGGTAAACCGAACAGACTGAGCATGGACGAGCATGATTTCTTCATCTGAGAAGAGTGACAACATCTTTTTTATCTTCTCCGGCTTCCATATGTCGTCCTGGTCACAGACAGCGATAAATTCTCCTGAAGCTTTCCCAAAAGCCTGTTCAAAATTTTTATTGTAACCCAGGGTGATAGGATTTTTATGGATGTTGATTCGGTTGTCGCGGGAAGCGAATTCAGTTACAATAGAAATGGTGTTGTCTGAGGAACCATCGTCGCAAATGATGATTTCGATGTGGGAATAAGTTTGACTCAACACACTTTCCAGTTGCTGGCGCAGGAATTTTTCACCATTGTAGGTACACATGACAACGGTAACGAGTGGTTGATTTTGTATCATCTGACTTGATTACTTAAAAATACTGCTTTGAAATATCGGTACCCTCCCCCATTCCACACACTATTTGAAAAATATGACTTGTTTGTCTTTGATGGAATCTTTGATTTTCTTCACTACTTCCTCTACCTCTAAAAGTTGGTTGCCACTCTTCAGTAATAAGTCCGCTCTTGATTTTTTTATTTTATCGCGGGAGGAAAGAAACAACAGGAAAGCTTTGATGTAATATTCTTTCAGTAAAAGGGTTTGAACGAGGATTTCAGGAAGTAGCTGCATCATCCACATCCATCTTCGCTTCGGGCTCAGGTGAATTGCATGAAGGAACCATTTGTTACGGTTCGAAATGGTTTTGATGAACGTCTTTTTGTTTCCTTTTTGAATAGAAGTGGAGATCCTGTGCCTGCAAACGGCCCTGTTTTCAAAATAACACTGATAACCCATACGCCATGCGCGTAAAGAAAGTTCGTAGTCCTCCACATAAAAAGGGGAGAACATTTCGTTGAATCCACCGAGTTCTAAAAATTTATTGCGGTCCAGTAAGGCGTTTGCACCAGAGAGGTAAACTGTAAGAAGACCTTTCTCCATGTCCGACTCATTTTTCAGCAAATAATTTAAAGAAGTTTTGATTTTTGCGAAATGAAAAGAAGGCAACTTAGCTCCATCCTGGATGTTTTCATCTTCCCACCCAATGATCCTACCCATGACACCGAAAGTATCTTTCCTGTTGAAATACTGTAAAAGGTATGTAAAATAGCCTTCCTCCAGTTTCACATCACTGTTTAATAATAAAACAAGATCATACGCCGCCTGCCTGATACCGTTGTTCGCTGAAACTGAAAACCCGCTGTTGACGTTATTGGAAACAATTTTTACAAAAGGAAAATGCTGTTTCAGGTATGAAATGGAATCATCTGTGGAAACATCATCTGCCACCACCACTTCGAAGGGCAAGTGCATATTTTTCAGGGCCGTATATACCGTAGGCAATGTTTGAGGGAACAGCCCTGAGCCATTGTAATTTGGAATCACTACCGACAGGCCGTAGTTCATGCAGGAATGATTATATGTGGCGAAGGTAAGCCTGAGCCTGCCGGTGTTGAAAGAATGCCTGGCCGGTTATCGCAAGCTTTTTCCAGTATCTATCCAGGCTATGTGGCAGGTGAGGGGCGACCAACTGTACTATGCCTTATTTTTTTTGAGCCATTGGTAAGCTATAAATCCCATAAGGGCTAAAGGGGTGAGGGCCAGGTACAGAATTCCGAAATTAAGACCCCGCGCAGGTTTTTCCCCTAATTGCTGCACTGTTCTTGTACATATGGAACACTGAGCAAAAAGAAGGTCGGCACTCATGATCAGCAGGCATAACAATAATGCAAACTTTATTTTCATTGGTGCAAAGTTACTATTTGCGTAAACATGACAGAGGAACGGAGCATTTTTCAGGCAAGTTTTAAGATGAAGTTTCATCCTCAGAGTGTATAGCCTTGCCTGATCCCTTAAATGCGAGTATTTTTCTGAAAAGTCTATAGAAGTTATACGTTGAAATTGGTCAGGATGAATTGTATTTTAATCAGGTAAATCCTTTCATGCGCCGCTATCCTTTGATATGGTTTTTTTTCATGCTGCCTGTTATTGTCAGGGCTCAGACCCCTATCAGTGGGATCATTAATAATTATTATAAAGTAATAGAAGTCATTCCTGCTAAAAGCTGCGTCAGGGTGGACAATCCTTTAGGTTTGAGTTACAATGACCAGGTAATGATCATTCAAATGAAAGGTGTGACTGTCAATACAACCAATTCAAATGTATTTGGAGCCGTAACCAGTATGAACAACGCGGGTAATTATGAAGTCAATACGATATGCTGGATAAAGTCAGATTCGATTTTTTTATACAAAAACCTGTTCCAGTCTTACACCGTTGCCAACCAGGTGCAACTGGTAAGAATCCCTCAGTATGAGAGGGCGCTGGTAACTGATTCATTGAAAGCAGCTCCGTGGGACAGTACCTCAGGAAAGGGTGGAGTGCTGGCACTGACTGTATATGATCAACTGATTTTAAGCGCACCAATTTCTGCCAATGGAGCTGGTTTCCGAGGTGGTGCCTATGCCACCAGCAATTCAACCTGCAGCAACTTCACCGCACCCAACGGATATTACTATAATGCTTCAGCACTGACACCACAAAGCGGAGCGTATAAAGGTGAATCAGCAAGTGAAACAAGCATCACTTACAGCGGAGGCAAGGGCGCATTCGCGAATGGAGGTGGAGGAGGGAACAATCACAATAACGGCGGCGGCGGCGGAGCCCACATGGGTGCAGGTGGAGCCGGGGGCGGCAATTCCAGCACCTCGGGTTGCACGGTTTCTAATCCGGGGATCGGAGGATATGCACTAAGCAGCAATAATGGATCAAAAATATTTTTAGGAGGAGGAGGAGGAGCAGGGCATGCTAATTCCGGACTTCCTTCAGCAGGAGGAGGAAACGGAGGAGGCATTGTATTCATACAAACAAATAATTTATATAGTAATGGATATAAGATCATGGCTAATGGCTGGAAAGGAGGAAATACTACAGGAGATGGAGCTTCTGGAGGAGGGGCCGGGGGTACGGTTATTCTGGTGATTAATAATTATGTAGATGCACTGAATGCTGAAGCCGCAGGTGGGTCGGGCGGCACCGAAAGCGATGATAATACTTCACAAAAATGTTATGGTGAAGGCGGTGGCGGTGGCGGAGGAATCATCTATTGTAAAACTGCGCTTCCGGCAGGCACCATTACTGCGGCTGCTGGTGCAAAGGGTATCAAACAATTTTATCTCAACTGCGCCCCTTTGGTGGCAGCGGCACCAGGATCGCCTGGTAATATAGTGGCAGGATATACCTTCATGCAATCAAATACCATTTCCAATTACTGTGAAGTGATATTGCCTGTTCAACTACTCCGGTTCAGTGTATGTCAGGTGAATGAGGGAGCTCAAATTGTTTGGCAACTTGCAGAGACGCCAGGCATAAAAACTGTATATATTCAGAGAAGGCAGGGAGGTAAGGAATGGGAAAACATAGCTAAAGTTGAAATAGACGATCCGGTTACCTGGTATCATTACGAGGATCAGCATTTGGCTCCAGGTATGTATCAATACAGGCTCCAGTTCATAGATCAAAATGGGAAGTCCGGCTATTCCATGATCAGGACTTTAAGAATGAATGTCCCATCAAGCCGACTGGTTATTTATCCCAATCCTGCATCTGGCCTGGTCAATCTGTATTATCCTTTTCAATCCGATAGAGAACTCAGGATCATTAATTCAATGGGAACTGTGGTCCTTACCAGAAAGCTCAGTGGTAACAGAATTTTTTACCAGGTGGATGTTGCCAAACTGAATAAAGGGATGTACCGCGTTGTGATAGACGGACAATGTTCCAGTCTTGTGGTGGAATAATAAAATTCTGATCAGTGGCGTTGGCATCAACTACAGGCAAGCGTTACCAATACATTAAATAGCTTCAGTACTGAACCTCTTCTGATTCTTTTTCCTGTCGTCTTCATTCAGGATCAGCTTACGCATACGGATTTTGTTCGGTGTCACTTCAATGCATTCATCCTGCTGAATATATTCCATGCATTCTTCCAGCGTCATTAAAGTTTTAGGAGCAATGCGCGAGGCATCATCACTTCCGCTTGCCCGGTGGTTGGTTAATTTTTTTGGTTCAGTTGCATTCACTACCAGATCTCCTGGTTTGATGTGCTCCGCAATGATCTGGCCTGTATATACTTCTTCTCCCGGATCCACGAAAAATGTACCGCGGTCCTGTAATTTATCTATGGAATAGCCAGTTGTTTTTTCAGTGGTCTTGGAAAGCAGTACTCCATTATTTCTTCCCGGAATAGAACCTTTCCAGGGTTTGTATTCTGCAAACCGGTGCGCCATTACTGCTTCGCCGGCTGTATTGGTCAACATATTGCTCCGTAAACCAATGAGGCCCCTGGAAGGAATGTCAAATTCGAGGTGCTGCATATCGCCCTTCGTTTCCATGACGTGCAATTCTCCTTTTCTGCGGGTAACAAGGTCTATTACTTTCGAGGCATATTCCTGTGGTACATCCACCACTAAAACTTCGTAAGGTTCACACTTTACACCATCTACCAGTTTAGTAATGACCTGGGGTTGGCCAATAGTAAGTTCATATCCTTCCCGGCGCATCGTCTCTACCAGAATTCCCAGGTGAAGGATACCCCTTCCAAATACCATGAAGCTGTCCGCGTTCTCGGTGTCTTCGACCCTCAGGGCCAGGTTCTTTTCTGTTTCTTTCATCAGTCTGTCACGCAAATGCCTGGAGGTAACAAATTTTCCATCTTTGCCAAAGAAGGGTGAGTTATTGATCCCGAACAGCATATTCATGGTAGGTTCATCCACACTGATCACAGGGAGCGCTTCTGGATTTTCGATATCGGCAATGGTATCACCAATATTAAAATCTTCAATGCCTACCACTGCACAAAGGTCACCGGCTATGACCTCATCCACCTTCTTTTTACCCATTCCTTCAAAAACATATAATTCGCGAACCTTGGTCTTTTTGATGGTCCAATCTGCCTGCATCAGCGATACAGGCTGGTTTTCCCTGATCACTCACGGGCTACTTTGCCAATAGCGATACGGCCCAGGAAAGAAGAATAATCAAGTGAAGTGATCTGCATTTGAACTGTTCCCTGCGCTACCGATGGTGGTGGAACATACTTGATGATGCCATCCAGCAGAGGTGTAATATCTTCCGATTGGACCACACTATCATTAAACCATCCATTTTTACCAGATCCATAATAGGTGGAAAAGTTAAGCTGCTCTTCCGTGGCATCCAGGTTAAAAAATAATTCGAAAACAGCTTCGTGTACTTCATCCGGACGGCAGTTGGGTTTATCCACCTTGTTGATGACCACAATGGGTTTTAGATTCAGATGGAGAGCTTTCTGTAAAACAAATCTGGTTTGCGGCATCGGCCCTTCAAATGCGTCTACCAGAAGGATCACACCGTCTGCCATTTTCAAAACCCTCTCCACTTCCCCGCCAAAATCGGCGTGGCCTGGCGTGTCTATCACATTTATTTTATATCCCTTGTAAACAACAGCTGCATTTTTACTGAAAATTGTAATCCCGCGTTCCCTCTCCAGGTCATTGCTGTCCATGATGAGATCGCCGGTTTCCTGATTGTCACGGAAAACCTTCGTGGCGTGCAGAATTTTATCTACCAGGGTAGTTTTTCCATGGTCAACGTGGGCAATAATTGCTATATTTCTAATATCCATAATATTGATGCAGGCTATTGGATGTGGGCTTTAGCGAAAGCTAAAGGCTAAAAGCCTTCTTTTGAGTGCGCAAAGGTACACCAAAAAAGACCGTGAAAAGAAGGATTGCCAATCTTTATAATTACCTTATCATTTCTGTTAATTTCCTGAACTGTAATTCTATTCTGGAATTCGCTGTCAAAAGGCTCTTGCTGGAAAGGTGTGATCATCCTTCACAGTTGTTCAACCAGCATGTAGCTATGATATTGAAACAGATAATGATCGATCACCACAAGTCGGCCGATGACAAAATAAATACATCAAACGTTGGTAAACACCATCATCACCCACCAGGACCATGATTTTTTACGCAGGGTGTTCATTTTATCATTTACACTCCATTAACGGCAGAATATTTGGGTAAATTGGGATATGAAACTGTTTGCTTATTTTCTATGTAGCTGGTTGCCGGGTATTTTTCTTTCCCAGGATACGTGGAGGGTGTCATTGAACAACAAGACATTATTAAGTACTTCGGTAGAAAATGCTGACAAAAATATTGTTGTGGTACCCTCGTCTCAACTAAGGCAGGCAAGCTATCTGGCAGTTAGGTATACCGAGGCCAATAAAAAGAAAAAATGGGAAAGGACAATCGCCTTATATAATGACCAGGATGCAGAGTTATACCACCAGGAAGGCAGCCAATTGAAAATAAAAACCGGAGAACTCTCCAGACTTTTCAAAGATTCCAGATCTATTAAAATATATACGTGGTCATTACCCACAGATCCGCAAATGAAACAGATCATCCGTATCAGGAGGATACACCTATGTACGCTGTTATTAAAATAGAACATTCCTACTTCGATTGACAACAACCCCGGGGCTTTATTTTTGCATGATCCATGAACAGGAAGTTTTTATACATTATCAATCCAATATCCGGAACCAGGGATAAAAAAAAATTACAAGAACTGATTCATGATACCACAACAAAAGCCGGATGCGCATTTTCCTGTTACCCTTCTGTAGCGAGTGGTGATTATGCTTACCTGATTCCAATCATCAGGGAACAGGGCTTTACCGATATTGTCATGGCAGGCGGAGATGGCACCATCAACAAAATAGTCAACAGTCTTAAAAGCTTACAGCTTCCATTTGGTATCCTTCCTGTTGGTTCAGGCAACGGACTTGCTTTCAGTGCCGGTATTCCAAAAAAATTGGATAAGGCAATGGAAGTATTATTTTCCGGAAAACCTGAATGGACGGATGCGTTCACGGTCAATGAATCCTTTGCATGCATGTTGTCTGGTTTAGGTCTTGACGCTCAGGTGGCCCACGATTTTGCAGGTGATCCAAACCGCGGGCTGGCCACTTATGTGAAGAGAGCCATATCCGGTTTTATTTCAGCAAAAACATTTTCATTTACAATTAAAGCCAGGAACAGCCAGATCAAAACACAGGCATTTTTTATCAGTGTAGCCAACAGCAACCAGTTTGGTAACCAAGTTACCATTGCACCTTTTGCCAGCCTTCATGATGGATTACTGGACATTGTAGTTATTACGCGACAGCACAAATTGAATATGTTGTTGCAGGCATTGAACCAGGTGAGCGGATATTATCATCCCCAAATCCTCGAATCAATTGATGGGAAAGCTGGTGTGATTTATTTTCAGACCGATCATCTGGAAATCACCAATCACCATCACGCACCACAACATATTGATGGCGACCCCGTGGAAACCATGCAACACCTTAATATCCGGATGGAGAAAAAGTGTTTCCAGCTAATTTGTCCTTAGGCTGGAGCAATTCAATGATCTTACTGAAATTTTGCTGATTGTGTACAGAATTGAGCGACGCGGCGATATCTCTTTTTTCTCTTTCAGACAAATGGAAGCTCAGAGCAGCTTTGTTTTCTTCTTTATTGG
>JANLYU010000466.1:0-5053 GCA_031365785.1 Flavisolibacter sp.
GGCAAATTGAAGAACTGTCTTTTCTCAACAGGTGAAACAGATCTGCTTTCGGCCCTTCGTAGGGGTGAAGATGTTTTACCGCTGATCCATGCTTCCATACAAGGCAAGGCGAAAGCATTAGGCGGACAATTTTCCGGCACCTTTGAAAAGCTGGAGGCTCATAGTCTTCAAAATAGAAGTATGATTGCCATTGGAGGATAAAATTGTAAGTGACAATATGATTTCCGTTTCTGAAGCGAAAGCCATCATTGAAAAGAGCATTGTTCAAGGAATGGAGCCGGTGGTCATGCCCATTTTGGAAGCGCTTGGTCATGTTCTGGCTCAGGATGTAGAAGCTTCTATCGACATCCCGGCTTTTGAACAGTCGTCCAGAGACGGGTATGCCATTCGTTATACAGACAAAAATGAGTCATTAAAAATAGTCGGTGAAATAGCTGCAGGAAGTATGGTAAAAAACATATTGGAAAAGGGTGAGGCCATGAGAATTTTTACAGGCGCCCCTTTGCCAGATGGTGCAGACACTGTGATCATGCAGGAAAATACGCGGGTTCATTATGGAACTATTACCTGCCAGGAGGGATCGCTTCAAAAAGGCAGTTACGTTCGTCACAGAGGTGCTGAAATTAGTGCAGGTTCCCTTGCCCTTCAAAAGAATACCCACTTATCTCCGGCGTCAATTGGATTTCTGGCAGGTATTGGTGTAGGAGAGGTGTCGGTATATCCTTTGCCATCAGTGTCTATTATCATCACAGGAAAGGAACTTCAACTTCCAGGCAAAAAATTGATATACGGGCAGGTTTACGAATCAAATTCTTATTCATTGCGTGCCGCTTTGCAACAGGTGGGAATAAGAACTATCCAAATCAGTGAGGCTGATGATGAAGTTGCATTGGTCAGGGATAAGCTAAAAAGGGCACTAATTGATAGTGACCTGGTGTTAGTAACGGGGGGTGTGAGTGTAGGGGATTATGATGTGGTGGTGGAAGCGGCAGAGCAATGCGGCGTGAAGAAAGGATTTCATACTGTGAGTCAACGGCCGGGGAAACCACTTTATTTTGGAATGAAGGACCGCATTCCTGTATTTGGTTTACCAGGCAACCCTTCCTCCGTGCTGACCTGTTTTTATAATTTTGTATTACCTGTTTTGGAACGTTTGTCCAATAGATCCCGTGGACAAAAAATAGTCCATGCACAGCTTACTAAAAGCGGTATCAAATCCAAAGGATTGACCCATTTTTTGAAAGGCTATTTTGAAAGAGGAAGTGTTACCCCTTTGGGTGCTCAGGAATCGTTTCAGTTAAGTTCATTTGCAATGGCAAATTGTCTGATTTGTTTGCAGGAAGACAAGGCTGATTACCAGGAAGGAGAAATCGTCGAGGTCTTATTATTACCCCATCCCTACTACCATGACAGGTGATCTTGTTTTATTTTATTTTTTATTGTTTGGGATTGCTTTTCTATATGCCTCTGTAGGTCATGGAGGAGCTAGTGGATATCTGGCTTTAATGGCGTTATTTAGTGTAGCGCCAGCGGTGATGAAGCCTTCCGCTTTATTGTTAAATCTTTTTGTTTCTGCAGTGTCATTTATTCAATTCTACCGGGGAGGGTTTTTTAAGTGGAAAACCTTTCTACCTTTTGCCATCGCTTCGGTGCCCTTTTCTTTTGTGGGCGGAATGGTTTCGGTGGAGGCGTTATTATATAAAAAAATATTAGGATTTTTATTGCTGGTACCTGTGGTCCGGTTTTTCTTCTTTAGTAATGTCCATCCCAAAGACCTCCGGCCTGCTCACCCGGGATGGTCTTTGGTGATTGGTGCTATGATTGGTTTCTTGTCAGGTTTGATCGGAATTGGAGGAGGTATTCTGCTTTCTCCCATTCTTCTCCTTCTTCAATGGACCGACCAGAAACAAACTGCTGCTATCAGCGCTATTTTTATTTTTGTTAATTCATTAGCAGGTTTGGCGGGACAATCAACGCATGGCATTGAACTGAATGGGGGAATGATGGCTGAAGTGGCGCTGGCATTCGCAGGAGGTTGGTGCGGCGCTTATTTTGGGGCTGCACGGTTTCATCAAACAGTTTTAAAGAATTTGTTAGCCTGTGTACTGGCAGTGGCATCTTATAAATTATTGATGACCCATGCCTAAAATATATTGATCATGGAAATAACAGTCAAAGTTTTTGGACAATTAGCGGAGTTGTTGTCCTCCTCCCAATTGGAATTTGAAGAGGTAACTGATACCGATGAATTAATTCACCAATTGCAACAAAAATTTCCTGCCTTCCGTTCCGCTACTTATGCCATTGCGGTAAATAAAAAAATGATATCGGGAAATACTATTCTTTATCATGGAAATACAGTGGCATTGCTTCCACCTTTTTCAGGAGGTTAACTATTTATGAAAATGAATCAACCCAACGAACGTTACAGCAGACAAATCGTCCTTAAGGGATTTGGATGGGAGGCACAGCAAAAATTAGGGGCGGCTAAAGTGCTGGTCATTGGGGCAGGAGGGCTGGGTTGTCCGGCACTGCAATACCTGGCTGCTGCAGGTGTAGGCCACATCGGCATTGTGGACGATGATGTAGTGGCGCTTTCAAATCTACATAGACAGGTTTTGTATGCTGCAGAAGATATAGGTAGGTTAAAAACAAAGGTAGCAGCAGCTAATCTAAGGGGTGTAAATCCGGAGATCAAAGTAACGGAACATCCCATTCTATTAGATAGGGATAAGGTGCTGGAATTGATTAAAGATTATGACTGGATACTGGATGGCACCGATAATTTTACTTCCCGTTACCTGATCAATGATGCCTGTGCTTTATTTAAAAAACCACTGGTCTTCGGTGCTGTATCCGGGTATGAGGGTCAGGTGGCAGTCTTCAACGTGAAGGATGCTGAGGGATGGGCATCTAACTACCGCGATCTGTTTCCTCAAAGGATCAGAGAAGAGGAGGTATTGAATTGTACTCAGGCAGGTGTGCTCGGTGTTTTACCAGGTATCATCGGAATTATGATGGCTGCTGAAGTGATTAAATTAATTACAGGCATTGGAGCCCCATTAACGAATTCTTTGTTGAATTATCATCTATTGACCAACGAAATGTATATCATGGCGCTCACCCCATCTGATGTGGGAAGGTCTTTGATTCCTGAAAGTGAAGAGTCATTTTTGCAATTACACGAACAGTCATTATTTCCTTTTGTAAATAAGGTGCGGGAAATTGATGCACAGGAATTAATATTATTATATCAACGACCTTCAGTTTTGTTGATTGATGTGCGGGATCATGGCAGCCGTCCGGTTGTATTGAATTTCGAACACGTAAAAATTCCGATTTCGGCAATCAAAGAAGAGATTACAGGCAGGTCTGAGCAGGCATTTGTTTTATTCTGCCAGCATGGTACAACAAGTGTAAGAGCGGCAGCGATGGTGAAGGAAGTCTGGGGATCTTCCAGGGAAATTTACAGTCTTCAGGGAGGTCTGATGAGATGGATCACCGAATTAAACCTTGTTCATTGATGCAAGCGAGATCATCATGGAAAAATAAAATTGTTCCAAAAGCTCAAAAAGATAATCATGACTGGTGAACCTGTTAAAAATATTTTTATTCCGGGCGCAATTAGTCCTGTCTTTATCGGTGACAGTATTGCCCGTCATAATACTAAAACAGATGCTGGTGCCCATAGTATTTTTTTGGGCCAGATTAGGAAAGATCGTCAGGAAAGCAAAACCGTTGCCGCTATAGAATATTCGGCTTATGAGGAAATGGCCCTGGAAAAAGTTCAGGAAATGAGGGAGGTGATCATTATAAAACATTCCCTGACCTGCCTGCACATTTATCACAGCCTTGGGCTGGTAAAGGTGGGAGAGATCTGTCTTTTCATATTTACCTCTGCGCCACACCGCAAAGCGGCGATAGATGCCTGTGGTGAAGTGGTAGAATATATTAAAAAAGAGTTGCCTGTCTGGGGCAGAATAATATTTGATGATGCGTTTTCCCGGTGGAAAAATAATTAGATGGTAAATATTACCCATAAAACTAGCTCCCTGCGAATAGCCATAGCACAGGCTGTTGTAACCGTATCAAAGCAGGAGACCATCCATGCAGTGCAACAACGAAAAGTACCTAAAGGTGATGTATTTGAATTTGCCCGGGCAGCAGGCTTGCTGGCGGTAAAAAAAACAAGTGATGTGATTCCGGACTGTCATCCCCTGCCGGTTGAATATACAAGTATCACTTTTTCCGTTGAAGGTGTACAAATTTTGATCACCGTGGAAGTGCATACCATTTATAAAACGGGTGTAGAAGTGGAAGCCATGCATGGTGCTGCTGTTGCAGCACTCACCATGTATGATATGCTGAAGCCTATTGATAGTGTGATTCAGATTAGCCAGATACAATTGAAAAAAAAGTCTGGTGGAAAGTCTGACTGGTATCAAAAATTACCAAATGATCTGAAAAGTGCTGTTGTTGTTTGTTCGGATACGATTGCTAAAGGTGAAAAGGTAGATACAGCCGGTAAAGCGGTGATCGCAAAGCTTGAAAAATTTTCAGTAGTGACCATTGCTTATGAGATCATTGCTGACGAATTTATCCTGATTCAGCAAAAAGCAAAACAACTATGTACAGACAATCTTCAGGTCCTGATTTTTATTGGTGGGACAGGTTTGTCTGACAGGGATGTAACACCAGATGCGTTATTGCCACTGATAGAAAAACCGGTGCCGGGCATTATGGAAGCGGCGCGCCGGTACGGTCAGGATCGAATGCCCTTTGCCATGCTTTCAAGAGGAGTTGCAGGATTTATATCCGATACATTGGTACTTACTTTGCCTGGTTCACAAAAAGGAGCCGAAGAAACTATTGAAGCTATTTTTCCCCAGGTGCTTCACTTATTAGAAATAAAAAAAGGCGGATTACACTAGATCACCCGCCTCATACACCTTGGACTCTAGGAATTCGGACTACTATATGGAATAGTCAAGGATTCAAAGACCATTATTTCAATGGATAAGACCGTTGAGCCTGTTAGAATTCCAGCTCAGGA
>JANLYU010000475.1:0-22618 GCA_031365785.1 Flavisolibacter sp.
CAGAAACTGATATGCCCCAGAGGCTGGGCACCCAACACACATAACGGAAATATGGCGATCAACAACATGGCCTTCATCCTACCATCATAGGGGGTATCACCTTTGCGGATAAAATAAGTGGGTGCCCAACCTCCCCCTATACTACCAACCATAGCCAGTGTATATAATAAAGCCAGAGGAAGCATCACGCCTTTATCAATGATTCCATATTGAGCTTTCAAATAGGCAGGAAGCCAGAATAAAAAAAACCACCATACGCCATCTGTCATGAATTTTCCTATGGTGAAAGCCCATGTTTGTGGGTATCCTAAAAGTTTGATCCAGGATATTTTATCTATTTTTTCCGGGATGGGGTTTCGGTTACTTTTTATTTCATCACTGTTGATATAATTCAGCTCATTCACCGAAAGCCTTTTCTGCTGGTCCGGGTTTTCATATACAGCAAGCCAGAAAATCAGCCACAACAAACCAATTCCACCGATTACAATAAATGCTGCCTCCCAACCCCAGTTCAGGCGGATCCAGGGTACTGTGAGTGGCGCCAGGATAGCGCCAACATTGGTACCGGAATTGAAGATGCCCGTAGCCAATGATCTTTCTTTTTTAGGAAAATATTCAGCAGTAGCCTTGATAGCCGAAGGAAAATTCCCCGCTTCACCAAAAGCAAGGACTGCCCTTGAGAACATAAATCCAGCTACCGAAACAGAAATAGAGGCGATCCCTGCCCACCCTAATAAAGTGGCGATGCTTTCGCCTATCGGGATGGCCAATGCATGTACTAATGCTCCAGCCGACCATATAATGATGGCCCATGCGTATCCTTTCTTGGTCCCTAATTTGTCGATCAACCTTCCGGCGAATAACATGGAAAGTGCATACACCAATTGAAAAACAGAAGTGATGTTCGCATAGTCGCTGTTGGTCCAATGGTATTTTTCTGCCAGGTAAGGTTGTAATAAACTCAATACCTGTCTATCGAGGTAATTCACCGTAGTGGCAAAGAATAACAGTGCACAAATGGTCCACCTGAAATTGCCGGATGCATGGAAACTTTTCTGCTGGCTAGCTCCTCGAAAAGCTGGTCCGGGACTTTCTTCAACAAACATGAAATAAATTTATGGTAGTTAACTTCCCTCCAGATGACCCCATTCATCTCCACTTCATTCCGCGGAAGTTCACCCGCTGGTTATTTTTTTTATCATTGCTAACGCTCTGGCCGCATCGTTCCGAAGTCCTTCAAAATCGTTTTCCTCCACCAGTTTTTTTGTAAAAAGTTTGCTTCCCATACCCACCGCAACTACCCCTGCGTGGAACCAGGCTGTGAGGTTTTTTTCATCTGTTTCCACTCCGCCCGTTGGCATGAATTTCAAATCAGGAAATATTTCGCGGATGCCGGTTATATAAGAAGGTCCTAACAGATTTGCCGGAAAGATTTTTATCAATGTGGCCCCTGCATTTTCTGCCATCGCAATTTCTGTAGGAGTCAAGCAGCCAGGAATCCAAAGCAACCCTTCCCGCTTCACCAATGCAGCCACTTCCACATTGATAGAAGGACAAATGATAAAGTCAGCACCAGCCTGAATAAATTTCTTTGCCCATTTTGTATTTTTGATGGTTCCAATTCCTATATACAAACCAGGGAGGTGCTTGTCAACCAATTTTCTCAACAATTTGAAATTATCAAAAGCATAAACGCCCCTGTTGGTGTATTCCACCACCTTGATACCTGCCTGGTATAATGCTTTCAGAATTCCAATACTTGTTGCAGCATCGTCGTGATAAAATAAGGGTAATAATTTCTGGTCCAACAGGGCTTCCAGAATTTTTTCTTTTTTACGCATAGTGGATATATCTTTTCATGATTTCTTCTACTGATGCCGTACTGGCATCACCCCTGATAAATAATTTATTAAAAGCTGCCGCTGAAGCAAAATCAATTACCTTCTGAATTTCATGGTTATGATAAAAACCATAGATCAGACCCGCCATAAAAGCATCTCCGCTTCCTACCTGGTCAATTACATGGTCAGTGCTATATTCTTTTGAAACAAATTGATTTTCGGCCTGGTCTGCTGTAGCGTAATAACGGATGCCTGCATCATTTTCAAACCTGAATGTATGGGCCACTGTTTTAATTTTAGGATAGCGTTTCAGCATAATGTGCGACGTTTTGGTGGCATGCTGGAGATAGGCTGACTTACTTTTTTTACTATGAATATCTTTATCGGTGGGGATGCCTAGCAAGGCCTCTGCGGACCAAATATTACCCATTACCACATCACAATATTGCACTAGTTCTGACATCACATTACAGGGATCTTTTCCATAATTCCATAATTTGGACCGGTAGTTAAGGTCCACTGAAATGGTGATACCCATACGGGAAGCATATTCCACCCCTTCGCGGCAAAGTAACGCTACATCTTCATTCAGCGCCGGACTGATGGCACTGAAATGAAACCAGGTAATCCCCTCTAATATTTTTCCCCATGGTAACACTCCCGGTTTCAAATCCCAGAAAGAGGAATGAGCCCTGTCATAAATCACCCCGGCATTTTTCAAGTCCGCGCCCTGCGGCAAATAGTAAGTGCCAATTCTGTTTCCGAGAAACTGAATGTTGTGAGTACCTACTGAAGATGTGTTCAGAGAAGTAATGATTTCTTTTGTCAGGTAGTGGTCTGGGAGTGCGGTACAATAATCAACGGGTAGGTTCCAACTGGCCAAAGCCCTGGCTACATTTAATTCAGCACCTCCTATATACACTGGCATGAACTGCTGTTCCAACCATTCTCCCTGCAAACGGGGAGCAAAGTGAAGCAACAATTCACCAAAACATAGAACTTTACTCATACGGAAGACGCTAATTGGGAAGGTGTTCCGGATTCCTTCCAGTTGAAATAATTGCTGGCATTATAATAACAAATATCCTTTATTACCTGGCCCGTCCATGGGAGGTCATTGGGTAATTCACCATGCTCCATTTCCTCGCCCAGGAGATTACATAAAATGCGGCGGAAATATTCATGTCGGGGAAACGACAGAAAACTACGAGAATCTGTAAGCATACCAATGAACCTGCTTAAAAGGCTCATATTGGACAAGGCATTGAGCTGATGGAGGATACCCTCTTTCTGATCTAAAAACCACCATCCGGAGCCATATTGAATTTTACCGGCAAAGGAACCGTCGTTGAAATTACCGGTCATTGAAGCCATCACTTCATTATCTGCCGGATTAAGGTTGTACAGAATGGTTTTGGCAAGCTGATTATTGGAGTCCATCCTGTCCAGGAATCTGGCCAAGACTTTCGCCTGAGAAAAGTCTCCGATAGAATCCCATCCGGTGTCGGGACCCATCAGCTTCATCATACGAGAATTATTATTCCTCAGGGCACCGAGGTGATACTGCTGTACCCATCCTTTTTCCCAGTTCCATTCCGCAAAGGTCACCAGCATGAAAGATTTGAATTGGCGTGCTTCCAAAACTGTAGGTTTCTGACCGGACCTGACTTTTTCAAAAATGCTTACAATTTCCAACTCCGAATATTCTTCCACATACAGTTGTTCCATTCCATGATCGGCAACGGTGCAGCCCATCGTAGCAAAAAAATCGTGTCGGTTTTTAAGGGCATCCAAATAATGTTGAAAGGTGGCAATATGAATATTGCTGGCTGCCTCCAGCCTGGAGAGATATAGAAGGAAGGAAACAGGGTCTTCCACTTGTATAGCTTTGTCGGGCCGGAAGGATGGGAGCATTTTGATTTCAAATCCATCGTTGCGGGTAGTGGCATGGTGTTCCAGTGAATCAACAGGATCATCTGTCGTGCCAATAAACTTTACATTCATTTTACGTAGCAGATTACGGACTGAAAAATCCTGCGTTTGCAACAAATCTGTACAGTGGTGGTAAATTGCTATCGCTGAATCTTTGTTCAGCAATTCTTTCACTCCAAAATAACGCTGTAGTTCGAGGTGTGTCCAATGATATAAAGGGTTACGCAATGAATATGGAACCGTCTCCGCCCACTTCATGAATTTTTGATCATCCGCTGCATTCCCTGTGCAATAATTTTCCGGAATGCCATTGGTTCGCATAGCCCTCCACTTGTAATGATCACCCTGTAACCAGGCAGCTGTAAGGTTATCAAATTTTATATCATTGGCCACCTGGCAGGGAGGAAGATGGGAATGATAATCTATAATGGGCATGTCGCGGGCAAAACCGAAATATAATTCCTGGGCGGTTTTGCTTTCCAGCATAAAATTTTCGTCGAGAAATGTTTTCATCTTGTTACCTGCGTATTGGCATGACTATATGGTGCAACCATTGAACGGTGATTGAACTTACAAACTTATTCCCCTTTTCCATGGAATAAAATCATCCTGGTTCAATTGAACCGCTTTAGGTACCACATCGCCACTGGCCACCTGAATACAATATTCCAGAATCTCCTCTCCCATTTGTGCAATGGTTTTCTTTCCTTCAATAACGCAACCGGTATCCATGTCAATAATATCTTTCATATTATGGGCCAGCCTGGAATTGGAAGACAGCTTGATGGTAGGACAAATAGGATTACCCGTAGGTGTACCCAGTCCTGTGGTAAAAAGGATCAGTGTGGCGCCGGAAGCAACTTTGCCTGTAGTGGATTCTACATCATTCCCAGGTGTACACACCAGATTCAAACCGGGTTTCAGAGCAGGCTCCGTATAATCCAACACTTCTACTACAGGGGAGGTGCCAGCTTTTTTGGCTGCCCCTGCACTTTTCATGGCATCAGTAATGATTCCATCCCTGATATTCCCGGGAGAAGGGTTCCTATCAAAACCTGACCCTATACGATGCGCCGCCTCTTCATAGTCTTTCATTAATTGTATAAATCTTATGGCAATTTTTTCATTCACGGATCTATCCACCAGTTGTTGTTCTACGCCGCACAACTCCGGAAATTCCGCCAACAATACTTTAGCACCCAATGCTACCAGCAGGTCTGCACAATGGCCCACGGAGGGATTGGCAGAAATGCCACTGAATCCATCACTCCCCCCACACTTAACCCCTACACACAAATGATGAAGGCCCGCAGGTTTTCTTTCCAATAGATTAATTTGTATAAGCCCTTCAAATGTTTTTTGAATGGCGTTACCAATCAGCAGCTCTTCACTTAGTAGTTGCTGTTGCTCCAAAATATAAAGAGGTTTATCAAAATAAGGGTTCCTTTCCTTCAGGTCTTTTAAAAAATCTGCGACCTGCAGATTCTGACAACCCAAACTCAACATGGTGATGCCTCCCACATTGGGATGGTCGGCATAAGCAGCCAGGAGTTTAGACAAAAGAGCAGCATCCTCGCGGGTGCCTCCGCAACCTCCCTGATGGTTCAGGAATTTAATTCCATCTACATTTTTCAGTAATCTTTTTTCCCCATCCGCTTCAGATTTCTGAGAGAAATTGATAATGGACACATTCCCTCCACTTTTATACGCCTCGGCCAATTGATGGGCATATTGTTTATACTGGTGTGTTACCGCATATCCCAATTCATTATTCAATGCTTCCCGGATGACGTCTAGGTTTCGGTTTTCACAGAAAACAGTTGGTATAAAAAGCCAGTAATTAGCAGTTCCCACTTTTCCATCGCTTCGATGATATCCATGGAAAGTTCTGTCAGCGTATTTGCTAACGTCAGGAGGATTCCATTGAGGAACCACCCCTCTGTATCCATAGGGTGCAGCTGCATGTCTTATATTCTGCTGGGTCAGGCGGCTTCCTTTTTGGACATCTTGCTGTATTTTACCCACCAGCACGCCATACATGATCACCTCATCACCAACTTCCATATCATTTAAAAAAAACTTATGCTTGGCAGGTATTTCATCAACCAGTTTACAGGAAACATGATTCATGACAATGGAAGATCCCCTGGCAAGATCCTGTAGAGCAACGGCCACATTGTCCTTATGATGTATTTGCAAAACCATTTCCATCATTCTCTAATAAATTGGAACCAGCTTTCGTTGAAAGATGGACAATCAAATCTACTGTAGTTAAGGGACGATCGGATCATCAGCACCTGTCAAACCATACGAAACAGGATAGGGAGTTAAACCATCGACCCTTGATCCTGCAGAATATAAAATTCTTCGCAATTAAATGAGGTTACCAGCGTTAAAAGGGTGCGGTCTGAGGAGAATATGCTGAACTAACAAAATAATTACTATGAAAGCTACTTTAACAGGCAAACGGACCCTATTCTTCTTTAGTATCGTTATAGGCTCTTCCAGTTTTGCACAGCACACTGAAAACAAGATGGAATGGGGGCTGGCTGCAGGCGTTTTCATTTACCAGGGTGATCTTTCTCCTTCACCATTAGGCTCTTACAAAACTGCAGGACCTGCCGTTCATTTATTCATGAATCGTAAGTTGAATCCTTCATTTTCATTGCGTACCCAGCTGGCAGCCGGAAAATTATCCGGCAATGATGCCAAATTCAGCAACCCATCCTGGAGACAACAGAGGAACTTCAGGTTCCATTCACCCTTATTAGAGGTTTCAGAATTAATGATTTGGTATCCTCTTCAAATGAATCAACTATCCCCTTACATTTTTGGAGGGGCGGGATTGACCTTTTTAAAAATTACAAGAGACTGGAGCCGGCTCAATAAGGAATTTTTTTCTGCGGAAGATCCTGTGAATACTGGATTGCAGGCAGATTTCAGTCATGAAACTCCCAGGATACTGCCTGTAGTTCCATTGGGAGCAGGAATAAGGTATCGGATGAATGAAAACCTGTCATTGATGGCAGAAACATCTTATCGGCTTTCGTATTCAGATTACCTGGATGGTTTCAGTAAGTCTGCGCAGCCTGCATTGAAAGACCACTATTTCAGTCATACAGTTGGCGTAATTTATTCCTTCGGTAAGTCGTCCACGCTGGACTGCCCGGTGATAATAAAATAATACCCAGAATAATATAGTTGCGTACCCTTCCCTTGAGCACTTCATGCAAACTTTACAGATCGATCACTTTTCTTTCGGCACTACTTTTCATGGCAGCTCTAATAATACGCACCACATTCAATCCTTCTTCTGCGGTAACAGGTAAGGGTTTGCCAAATCTTATGGAATTAAAAATGTCTTCATAATAATCACCATAGTTGCCCTGCATGGAAATAACATGTTCTTTAGTGGAAGTAGTTCCCTGTTGCACATGCAGCCATCCTTTCTCAGCTTCCGGTTCCTTACCCCAATTTTTTCCACCGGGTTTTGCTCCTGACTGAAGCGCATTTTCCTGTACATCAGTTTTAGCTTTGATGAAAGATCCGAGGGTGCCATGAATTTGATAAGCTGGTAAAGGTTCGCGTACCAAATAACTGGAATGAAGGCGCACCCTGAGGTCGGAATAATAAAGGATCAATTCAAAGAAATCATCCACATTAGATCCGGGACGCAACACCTGCAGATCTGCAAAAACAGATGCAGGCATACCGAACAACTGGAGGGCCTGATCTATGAGGTGAGAGCCCAGATCATATAGAACCCCCGTGCCTGGCCCACCAGTTTCTTTGTGCACCTTTGGACTTAGTTCGAGTTTATAGCGGTCAAAATGAAATTCTGCTTCTACAATCTTTCCCAATTTACCTTCCGTAATGATCTTTCTGATGGTTTTGAAATCACTGTCATAGCGCCTGTTTTGGTAAACTGATAAAAGTTTGTTCTTTTCTTTCGCGAGATGTATCAGAAACTCTCCCTCCTCCACCGTCACGGTGAAGGGTTTTTCCACGACCACATGTTTCCCGCAATCAAGTGCCATTTTGGTAAACTCGTAGTGGGTAAAGTTGGGCGTATTCACGATCACGAGCTCCACCTCTTCATCACCCAGCAATGCATCGAGTTGCCGGTAAGTTTTGACCCCCGGATATTTTTCTTCTGCCAGGTTCTTGGTACGTTCCCAAACTGCATATAATTCAAAATGCGGCATGGTATCAAAAAATGGGGCATGGAATACCTGGCCTGACATACCGAAGGAAAGTAGGCCTACTTGAATGGGAGGGTCAATTGTATTTGGCAAGTGGTAAAATTGAGTTCATGAAAGATATGAATTAATACAAATGATTCTATCCTTGTAGGAGATGTTTACAAAGGTGAAAGAAAGATATCCCTCTTTCCTAAACAGAAATTGATCCCGCATTTACCACGTTCTGGTTTCAGATGCGATTTCCGCAAATGAAATTTTTTTAGCCCCAACCATTCTGATGAGGTCCGGCAGGTCATAATAATTTAAAACTCCAGGAATGACAGATGAATACGAATTCCTTGCTTCAGGTTGGGTCAACAACTGCTGAAAAGTGCTAAAGGAATTATACAGTGTGAGCGAATTAATTTTTTTTTCAAATAAGGCGGCATGAAGTGCAGGCATTGAAGCTTCTCCTGAAGCATTCATTTCTAAAGGCAGGTTTCTCAGTTGTATATCAGAATCAAGAAATTGAAAAATGGAAAGTATGTCTGTTACCCGCTGTCCCGGAAGAGGTTTACCAATATGTAGGGACAACATCGCATTGCGGTATTCTCGGTTATAGAATTTCGGGTCATTGTATAAGGACGCATCTTGGGTTTCACCCATTCCTCTTAAATCTGCCAGCAAAACGGCTGTGTTTTGCTGGAGGTAAGAACGGATCAACGCACTGCTGTCGGCTATCTGGTTCTTACCATTTTCATTCAACCAAATAACTACTTTTTTAACCTGACCAGAAGGAACCACCATCAATATGGGTAATGGCAATTCGTTATTCTTTCGAACAATCAGTTTATGAAATGTCACGTGATGGATTTCCACAGTTCCGGTTTCCTGACTGACTACAGGGAATTGATGTTCATTGATACCCAGCAATTTTCTAACCTCTGATAAAACCTGTTGCCGGTTATTTCTAAGGAATTTTTTTCTTGCGTTTTCACTGCTTTTATATAAAAGTAAATTTCTATGTAGAAGGGACACTTCCTTTGAAAATTCTGTTTTCACCTGCCCCGTTTTTGTGCTCATCAACTCCCTTTCTGAAAACATAGTGGCCATATGCTCACGGATTTGCGTGGTATCGCCATAAAAATATTTTCTGAACCAGGTAACGACTGCTTCCCGCTTGGGTTGTGACATTCCTTCGCCATCATCATAAGTCAGTAAGGAAAACTTGTTCGTTTCTCCTAATGACTGACATACTTTTTGCAATTCTTTGGAGGCATCCATAGTGCCCGCATAATCCCCTTCATAACGGGCAGCTACAATGAGCAGTGGGTTGGATACAGTAGTCATCAGGTAATCATTCATTTCTAATCCCAGCAGTCCTTCATTTGGAAGGTGTGCACACCCATCTGATGGTCCGTTAAGTTCCAGTGATCTTTCCCGGTTCATTAAATAACCACAGATGGCTTTTGCCTTCACCCGTTTATCATACGCAGACAAAAAAATAGTCTGGATACCACCTGCATCATTCCCCAGGCAGCCGATCCTAGAGGTATCTGTTTCTTTTCTGGTAACCAGATAATCTACTGCTCGGACTTGATCCCATAGTTCATCGCCTGGCGTGGAAAGACCGAAGAGATTAGATGATGCATTCAATAAAGTATGCTCACTTTCTACTCCCACACCTACAGGTTGACCGGTTGAACGGTACAGCTGAATGCGTTCACCCTGAGAAACTGGATCTATAATCAAAACCAGAAATCCATTCTCTGCAAAAAGGGTGGCTGTTTTTTGATAGGCTGTCACCGTCTTGGCCAGATCTTCGTGCCCGCAAAGAAAAACAATAGCTGGGAAGGTACCCTGTCCTTTAGGCAGGTAAAGGTTGGCAGTAACATGATGGTTAGGGAAACTTTCAAATACCAACTTTTCTATTTTATAATTTTCCTTTTGAATGACACCCGTGGTTGTAGCATTCAGCTTTGACTTTTTTGGAATGGGTCCCAGAAGTTGCCTGTATTTAAGTCTAATGCTGTCTATATAATGTTGAGTGGTTTGTCTGGTAACCAAAGAATAATTGAACCGTTGTAGCCTCTCTTCATATTGTTCTTTCATCTGCTGCACCAGATAGGAATTGAAACTGCAGTCTGATTTCCATTCCAGCACTTTAACGGACTGGGCCTGTAAAGCAACTGGTATGAGAAGTATACAGGCCACTAAAAATGGATATATGCGATTCGGAATCATAATCATTTGGTGCTGGAAGACCAACTTGTGATATTGCTTTCAAAGGCATGATGATTAAAAACCTGCGGTAACAAGATGAAATCGTAATTATACTAAAGACATGAACGTAAGGTTTCGCTTCACAGCCCAGTAATTTACTTATGTTTCAGTAAATACCATAAGCGTAAAATTGAGCAATAGTGCAATTGTCTAGCGAGTTCAGGTACACTACATTTGTATCAGAAGTTGATTGATAATAGATACTATCAATCAGTCCAATACCTGAGAAACCAAACTAAATCCAACGTCCAAAAAAACCAAACCAATCCAAATCCTATTAACAATCAAAAATCCAGTATCAGTCAACTTCTTCTTTAACATCCAAACCAAGAATCCATTATCCCTTAAAGCCCGTTTTAAATCCAAACCCTAAGAACCTATCCAAATCCATTGAAAGACAAAGGCGACCAAATCCTAGAAACCAACCAAACCGACCTAACGCCTTACAAAATTGATCCCTCCGGAAGAACTCCGGGGGATTTTTTTTATAATTCGGGCGCACCACCGGGTACCCCCCTTGGCAGTTTGATGGCGAATCCCCTATGACAGAATCCTCGCTACTCTTTCATCACCTGGTCAGGCCTGGGATTTAGTATTAACTTTATTTGAAATTTCCAATATGGCATCCTTCTTCATCAAAAAAATCACTGCTGCGGGTAAATTATTGGGAAGTGTGTTGGTGATACTCGCAGGAATTACCTTACTGTTATCTTTTTATGTAAAAAAAATTGATGATATCTGGAAACAGCTCGGCCTACCGCAAAAAGAAGGAACTAATTTTATTTATTCCAGTTTCAAGAGCGGGTCCCTACTATTTCCATCCAAAAACAATTTTAAAAATATTCTTTCCACGGATAGAAAAGCCCTGGCCATGGAATTGCTGAATTATACCCGACAAACCATACAAAGCCAGGATTTCAGAACTGAATATGAACGCACCCGAATGTTTAAAAAACCTACCCGTCAGCCAAAGCCTCCCAAAACGGAAGAACAGGTACGAGGTGAAAAAATGGCTGAGGCCGCGAAAGCAATATACAATAGCGAGGCGGCAGCCAGAAATAATGCGGATCCAGAAATGAAAAAGACTTTCCTGGCAAGTATAGAATATTTCAAAAAATCTTTGTTGGAACTCAAAGACCCCAATAACAGCTCCGTGAAAAAGGAAGTACAAAACCAACAGTTGCTGTACGAAACCCAGTTGAACCACTACAAAGCTTCCATGCAGCAATGGGAAACCGATTATCCGGAAGATGTCACGCTATTAATACGCCAGCGCCTGCAAAGGCTGATGGAAGAAACTAAAAGTGTTGACTATGAAGCCCAGTTGATAGAAAAAAACGGAAAAAAGTATTTTACCAATCCGGCTTATGAGGCCAAATCCATCTATTGGAAATATGCATTCCGTGCAGGGAAAGAAATTACGGAAGCCACCAGAACATTTGCCCAGCAATGGTTGAAAGAACTCTAAAAAAAGTCCCCCGATTAACAGGGGACGACCTTAAACCATATTAGGAAATCTTGAATAAAGGCTGCTGACTTTATAATTTTTCCCTGATCAAAGAAAGATCATTCATATCAATTTGCATAGGTAACAATCCAATCTTCACTACCGCTTTTTTACCACGTAGTTCAAGCACTTCACCTACCTGAAGATTCCGTTTCATTTTCACTTTTGCCCCTACCCTGATCTCTCCCGGAACCTCTTCATATTTTGATTCGAGATGCTTTTGCTTCCTGTTTACTGACTTTTGATCATTTTTCCTGAACAATAATGCAGCCAGCTGTTTTACGATTTTGTTTTTATCCTCTGTTTTTTTCCATTCTACTACAACCTGTCGCAACTTACGCTCCATATCCTTTAAGTAGACGACCTTATCTTCTGTGATCTGATTTTGATGTTGAAGTACCTCTACCTGCTGCCGGTGCCGTTCCCTGTCCATCGTAATTTCCATTTCCCTTTTCAGCCTTTCGTTTTCCCGAAGCAATTGTTGTAGGTCTAATTCTTTTTGCTGCACTTTGTACAGGTCTTGCTCCGTACGGTTGAGCAATTTATCTAACCGGAAATGTTCTTCATCTACCAGGCTCCTGGCTTTTTCGATCAACCGCTTATCCATTCCGATCCTCTCCGCAATGGAAAAAGTATAGGAGCTGCCCGGTTTGCCAATAATGAGCCGGTACAATGGCATCAGCTTTTTTTCATCAAATGCCATGGCTCCGTTGATGATACCTTTTGTTTTATTGGCCATGACCTTCAGGTTAAGGTAGTGAGTGGTTACAATCCCAAAAGCATGTTTGCGGGAAAGTTCTTCCAAAATGACCTCCGCAAAGGCACCCCCAAGATTAGGATCACTTCCGCTTCCCAGTTCATCTATAAAAAATAATGTCCTTCCATTGGCAGTTTCCATGAAATGTTTCATACTCAGCAAATGACTGCTGTAGGTACTGAGTTCAAATTCTAAACTTTGTGCATCCCCTATATGGATCATCAGGTGTTTAAATATTCCAAAAGAAGAGGAAGGATGAACTGGTACCAGAAGACCGGCTTGCACCATCATCTGAAGTAAACCCACAGTTTTCAAGGTCACTGTCTTGCCACCCGCATTAGGTCCGCTGATGACTAAAATCCTGTTCTCTTCATCCAGGGTTAAATCAACAGGAATGGTGGGCTTATTCGTTTTTCGGTTATACAAATACAAAAGCGGATGACAGGCCTGTACGAGATGCACCTGCGATTTGTCCGAGATCACCGGATATTCACCCTTAATATCCATGGATAAAGAAGCCTTCCCTCTGATAAAATCATAATCACCAGCAATAGAATGGTAGGTATTCAAGAGGCTGGCATACACCGATAAGTCGGCGGTCAACTGTTTTAAAATACGGTATACTTCTCTTTTTTCAGCGTCTTCGAGCTCATAGATCTGGTTATTCAATTCCATGGTCTCTTCCGGTTCTATAAAAGCTGTTCTGCGACTGTCACTTTCGCCATGAAGAATTCCTTTCACCAGACGTTTTTGTTCCGCCATAACAGCCACCACTCTCCTTCCATTCATAAAACTTTCCTCAATCTCCGCCAGATATCCCTGCTTCATGAGCTTACTAATGATCCGGTCGAATAATTTTCTCAACTCCTGACGTCTCCTGTATAAAACAGACCTGACTGAGTGCAATTCCCTCGAAGCATGATCTTTCACATTACCGCTGTCATCTATTACTTCATCAATCAGTAGAATTATTTTTTTTTCGTAAAATGTATTTTTAATCACTTCTGCCAGGGCTGGGAAGCCAGCCATTCTTTCTACATCAAACCACCGGAAAATGCGATCTGCAGTCAATAAAAGATTCTTGATAGAAAGCAATTCTTCGCCGGAAAGAATGGCTCCTTCTATCTCCAACAGTCTCAGTTCCCTGGATAAATTAAAAATAAAGTCATTTGGAAAATGAATTCCATTCTGGATTAACTGTTTATATTCATGGGTTTGACGAAGGTCCCTATCAATAAATTCTATTTTAGTATGAATTCTAAGTTCTGAAGCCCGGGTTTTTGCCCATTCACTCAGGCATTTATCCAGCAGCAAAGTTTTGACCTTTTCAAATTCAAGTTGAATTACAGCTGATTCAGGAAATATCCTCATTGGTGTTTGACAAATTTATTTGAAGTTAGGGCAGTTGTAAATCAAAAAAAATAGATGGTTGTAAACTAAAGATGGTGTTAAAAATCTTTTCTTGGCTTTTCATTTCCCCTTTTCATGCTGAAATTTGAGGCCTCATCATGATGATTAAATCAATCATAGCACTGGTCGGTTGTTGCACTCTATTTGCTTGCAATTCAGAAAAAAAATACAATACAATGAGTTCTAATCTGGTTAATGTACAATCAGGAGAAAAAACGGATACCGCCACTTTTGCCACAGGGTGTTTTTGGTGTACAGAGGCAGTGTTTGAAGAATTGAATGGAGTTTTAAAAGTAATTTCCGGGTATACGGGTGGAAAAGTGGCCAATCCTACTTACAAAGCAGTTTGCAGTGGAGAAACCGGACATGCGGAATGTGTTCAGGTGGTGTATGAACCAGATAAAATCTCCTTTGATGAATTACTGGAAGTTTTCTTCGAAGTACATGATCCTACAAGCCTGAACCGTCAGGGTGCCGACGTGGGTACGCAATACAGAAGCGGGATATTTTACCACAATGAGGAGCAAAAAGAAAAAGCTGAATATTATAAAAATGAGTTGAATAAATCCGGCGCCTATACTAAGCCTATTGTTACAGAAATCACGCCCCTTCAAACATTTTATGTTGCAGAAGATTATCACCAGGAATATTATGACAATAATAAAAATGCAAATCCTTATTGTTCCGTGGTGATCAAACCCAAACTTGAAAAGTTTCAGAAAGTCTTTTCCAAAAAATTAAAAGTCAATTAGAAAATCCTTATAGGTCTATCCCGCTGCCCGGCGGGATTTTTATGTGGGGTATACAACTCCTGTAATTGATTATCTTGTTTCCTATAATATGAAAATCTTTTACCTGCTACTGGCCTGCCTGATTGCTCAGGAAGGCAGAGCGCAAACTAAAATCATTCCTTTTGTGGAAGTCCTCACTTCCGGTACAAAAACGTCCCTGCGCGGTCTCAGTGTGGTGAGCAACGAAATTGTGTGGGTGAGTGGAAGCGCCGGCACAATCGGGCGCTCCACGGATGGCGGAAAAAACTGGAAATGGAAAAAGGTAAAAGGTTTTGAAAAAATTGATTTCAGGGATATTGAGGGTTTCGATGCAGTTACAGCAGTGATCATGAGTGTGGGCGAACCTGCCTATATCCTCCGAACGGTAGATGGTGGAGATAGTTGGAAAGTGGTCTATGAAAATAAAACTAAAGGGATGTTTCTGGATGCAATGGAATTCTGGAATGAAGAGGCGGGCATTGTAATTGGCGACCCGATAGACAGAAAATTTTTTGTAGGGAGAACATTTGATGGAGGCAGAACATGGAAAGAAGTGCCGATGGAACACCGGCCAGTGGCAGACAGTGGTGAAGCCTGTTTTGCGGCCAGCGGCACCAATATTCGTGCACTCGACAATGATGAAGCAGTTTTTATATCCGGCGGCGTAACTTCAAATGCGTTCATCAGGGATACTAAAATTAAATTACCGATCCTTCAGGGGCGTGAAACAACAGGCGCCAACTCTATTGCTGTATGGAACAGGTTCAAAAAAAAAGGCGGTGAAAGACTCCTGGTTGTTGGAGGCGATTTTAATGCCGATTCTTTGGTATCACAGAACTGCGCCTTCAGCATCAACCGCGGAAAAACCTGGAACACTCCAAGAATTCCACCTCATGGATACAGAAGTTGTGTGGAATATCTGAATAAAAAGATTCTGGTGAGTTGTGGTCCAACAGGCGTTGATTATACCATGGATAATGGTGAAACATGGAGATTGTTAACCCGGGAAGGTTTTCTGGCCTGCAGGATTTCAAAATTAGGATCCACTGTATATTTAGCTGGAAGCAATGGAAAGGTGGGGCGTTTGGTGTATGAAAAAAAGTAATGGTCCTGTACTTCCTAAGGAGGGATTCTATCTGACTTGCCATTGATCGAATTTCAGGAACCATTGATCGAAAGCCGCTTTTTATACCGGTAGTGAAGACCCATCTTTGTAGTGTTAAAAGGGTTCCAATATCTCTGAAAACCGAACGATTCTTACAAACATCCAAGAAAAACCAATACATCCATCCTGTAAAAAACTTTACAAGGAAATTCCATATCCGGAAAACCAACAGTACAGGTCCACCACCTTTCTCAAAAAATTAAGCCGCTTCACCAAGCGGCTTTTAATTTTTAATATTATTCTCAACCATACACTTGTATGAAGCAACCCGATAAATGGCTTCATGATGTAGGCTGGTTATAGCCGGCACCAATGAAATAAAACCAGAAAGAAATGGCTGCGTAAAACTGAATCAGTTAATGACTAAGCGCCACCAAAATATCCTTTACATACAATCTTTTCTTATAATCCTCATCAAAAAAACGATAGGAAACTGATCCTTCGCCATTAATAATATATACAGCAGGTACAGGGAGATAAGCGTCTTTTACCTGGTTATTATTTTTGAGAAGGTCAATGCCGGCATTCTTATACCTGCCGACAGTTTTGTCGTCCACTTTATACATCACCTTGTACCCTTTGCCGATTTTCATATCCTTATCGTAGAGGACAGGAAAAGTAACGCCTGTTTTCGAAACCGTGGAATCCACTCCTTCATTCCCTTCAGGAGAAATAGCCACTACCTGTGCACCTTTACTGGAAATGAGTTGCAGCGAGTCCTGTAATTTCTTCAAATACCTGTTGCAATAGGGACACCAGTTTCCCCTGTAAAAAACTACCACCACTTTACCTTTCTTGCGGAGATCTTTCAGGCTGATCATCTTCCCGTTTTGATCCAGGGCCTTGAAATCAGGAGCTTTTGAATTAATAAACAGCCCTTCTGGCTTATCCTGCGCTGCCACTGATAAAAAAACAGAAAAAGAAAGTATTAAAAAAAATATAGGTTTCATACCCAAGATTATAAATCAAATGTAAAAGCATCCTATATCATTGACAAAATAGCACAAGGAATTAACAGATTATTGCATCCTTACTAGTGAAAGCAAGAGCTTCCTGCATCAGCATCTTAATACCTCCTATTTATTAAACATAAAATATACCGCCCCAATCAGGAAAAGAAAACTAACCAGATATCGCAGGTGAAATGCTTCTTTTAATACCAACACGGCAAAAAAACCGAAAACAATCAACGTGATGACCTCCTGAACTATCTTAAGCTGAAAAGTATTATATCCCTCTAAAATCCTACGCGGTTAGCTGGGACCTTTAAGCAGTATTCCAAAAAAGCAATGATCCAGCTGATCAAAATAGCTTTCCATAGGGGCCAACCGGTATGCTTGAGATGGTAATACCAAGCCGTGGTCATGAAAATATTGGAAGCGGTAAGTAAAATAATAGTCCTTAACATATGAATAAAAGTGAAGTTGATAATTTCCTACAGGTGATAAGTAAAACGTACTACCTCATGGGAAAGGCACCCAATCGTTAAAAGTGCAGTACCATGACAGATAGTGAAATACTTCGAACAATTAAGTTGAGTGAATTGGTCTAATTCAGACTTCTGAAATCGACGGGAACCAGCTTACTGACCCCTGGTTCCTGCATAGTCACCCCATAAATCACATCTACGGCACTCATGGTAGTTTTATTGTGTGTGACAATAATAAATTGAGAATTGTTACTAAACTCCCTGATCATGTTGGTAAACTTTCCCACGTTCGCGTCGTCGAGCGGCGCGTCTACTTCATCCAGGATACAGAAAGGTGCCGGCTTGATCAGATAAATAGCAAATAAAAGTGCGGTGGCAGTGAGGGTACGTTCACCCCCGCTCAGCTGACCAATACTGCTTGGACGTTTCCCCTTTGGTTTAGCCATAATGTCGATACCCGTTTCTGCCAGGTTATCCGGGTTTTCTAAAATCAGATCACACTGATCGTCCGAAGTAAAAAGGGTTTTAAACACTTTTTGAAAATTTTCCCGCACCCTGTTGAAAGTTTCCAGGAATTTATTGTTGGCAGTTGATTCCACTTCCGCAATCGTCTGCAATAGGCTTTGTTTCGCATTTACGAGGTCATCCTTTTGTTCTACGATAAAATCATAGCGCTTCTTCATTTCATCAAACGCTTCAATGGCCGTGGGGTTGATTTCACCCAGGTTCTCGAGACGTTTTCTCATTTTTTCAGATTTGTCCTGCAATTCTTCCACAGCAGTATCAGAGGAACGGTCTTCTTCCAATATATCTTCCAGCACTACTTTAAATTCCACATGCAACCTTTCTTTCATACCGGCTAGCTGCAACTTTACTTCAGTCAGTTTGTCCTTGATAGCGGTAAGTAATTGTTCTACCTGTTCCTTCTCCTTTACTTTATGACGCAGTTCACTTTCTTTTTCATTGACCTGGTTTCGCAGGTTGTAATAGTATTGGTCTGCTTCATTCAGAATGTGTTCATCGTTGTCTTTTCGTCTTAATAATTCATACAAATCTTCCTGTATTACCTGTATGCTTTGTTCAGAAGATGCGATACTTTCAACAGTTTCTATTAACTGATCAGAATTTGTAGTTACCTCAGCCCGTAATGCCGACAGCTGGTTGTTTTTGAATTGCAGCTCCTGCTTCAAAGCAGTGATCTTGCTCTGTTCCCGCGTCACCTGCAGGTTCATATTATTGTAAGCGGCATTGACTTCATTGTACTGCGCCTCCAGGTCCTGATAGGTAGCTTCCGCGTTTTGCAACTGTTGCGTATAAGTATTCAGCGTATCATTGAGTGTAAGCAGGTAATTCCGGACATTTTCAATGCTCACTTTAGTACCCTCCAGCTGGCTCTGAAGGTCTTCTATTCGTATGGTTGCAGCATCCTGTGAATGGTGAATGTTTTCCAGCTTATTCTGTAGAGCAAATAATTGGTTATGGAGTTGCTGTATTTCCTGTTCAGTTTTACGGATGGCCTGATCCTTAAGAGCCGCATTGAAAGCGATGACTTCATTGTGGCGTGACTGAATTAGATTTCTTAATTCATCAGTTACCTTTTGTTGGGCCTGGATCTGCGCTGCCAGTTTTTCCACGTTTTTTGCCCTTCCTATTCTTCTTCCCTCGAAAAGCCCCACACTTCCACCTGTTAGCGTAAAACTTCCCTTGACATACTTTCCATGTTTTTCCAGTACGATAAAACCATTACTGTTTTCAAGGGCTGTTTCATCATCGGCAATAAATACGCTTCCAAGAAGTTGCTCGGCCAGCTTTCTATATGGTTCATCCACTTCAATCACATCCAGTGCGTGAATGGTTCCGTCTGGCCTGTAGTCCGGTGCCATAATAACAGAATCATTGATCTTGTCCAGTAAAAAGAAATTAGCCTTTCCCTTTTTATTGTGATCCAGTAAATGCACTGCCTGCAACCCTTCAGCCAGGTTGTTCACTACATAATAATTGAGATAAGGTTCCAACACATTTTCCAATGCGGCCCGGAACTGTTCTTTCACATAAATAATATCCGAAAGGATGGGAGCTTTGTGGTTCCACCCAGTATTCTTATGAAGAAACTTTACACTATCCGGGTAGCCCTGCATTGAATCAATGAGGCTTTTCAATAATTCATGTTCATTTTTCTTGGCGTCCAGCTTCCGGTTCTCTTCAGCCTGCCGCGAACGAAGGTCTTCCAGCATTTCCTGCGTTTGCAGAATCTGCTCTTTGGTGGTATCCTGGTGTTGCTGTAACTGTACCAGATCTACCTGTTTTATTTCCAGTTCTTTTATCTTGATTTCTTTTTCACTTTCAAATTGCTTCACCTGGTCTAACCTGGACATATTCTCGTCCTCCATATGAGCGATGGTGCGTTGGAGGTTTTGTATGGAAGTATCTGCTACAGCCACTTTTTTTTCCGCATCAAACTGGTGGCGCTGAACCTGCTGATGCGACATGCGCAATGCGTTCAGGGCACTTCGTTGTTCATCTAATACCAGCCTTTTTTCGTCCACCTGCAGCCGTTTGTCTTCAAGTTGTTTTCCCAAAGCAGCGAGCACCTGCTCCTCCTCCTCGATTTGCTGATTAGTGAAATTGAGGCTTTCTTCGATACCTGATATCTGACCTTCAGCCCTGGTGAGGAATTGAGTGAGATTGTTTTCTCTTTCCTTCAAATATTCCAGCCGTTGTGTAGCCAGGTTTTTTTCATTCTCCTTACCTCTCAAAATCTGAACGAGTTCGTTGAAATTTTGTTGGAGAATATGCAATTCCTTCTCTTTTTCTATAAACCGGACTCTTTCCACCTCCAGTACTGCTTCTTCCCGAGCTATTGTGGATTCAATTAGAATGCGGTTATCAGTTTCTTTTTCCTGTTGCTGATGCAGACTCCTGAAAGTAAGATTGAAGCCTTCCAGGGAAGCTTTTGCCAGTTCAATGCTTACTTCCCTGTATTCTTTTTTGATCTCGTAATATTTTTGGGCTTTTTTGGCCTGGTTCTCCAGTGTCTTCATCTGGTTATTGATCTCGAAAAGCAGGTCCTCAATCCTGGCAAGGTCCTGTTCGGTAGCATCCAGTTTTTGTTTGGCTTCTTTTTTTCGGGTTTTATATATAGAGATGCCTGCGGCCTGTTCCAGCATTCGCCGGCGGCTGTTGTCTTTATCCTTGATCAGGTCATCCACCATACCCAGTTCAATGATGGCGTAACTATCTGTAGAGATACCCGTATCCATGAAAAGATTTTGGATATCACGGAGGCGGCACTGCACATCATTCAGCCGGTATTCACTTTCCCCGTTCTTATAAAACTTCCTGGTGATGGTGATCGTATTGAACTCTGTAGGCAGCAGGTTACGCGTATTTTCGAAGGTCAGGCTCACTTCCGCTAGCCCGCTGGCGCTCCGTGTTTTAGACCCGTTGAAAACCAGACTTTCCAGGTTTTCAGACCTAAGGTGGGAAATTTTCTGTTCCCCGATAACCCACCGGATACTGTCAACAATATTGCTTTTACCACATCCGTTGGGTCCTACAATACCCGTAATGTTCTCATCAAAATTAACGAGGGTTTTATCCGCGAAGCTTTTAAAGCCCTTGATTTCCAGTGTTTTTAATCGCACTCTTCTGCATTTTTATAACGGACAAATATAACGTTAAGGGTACACAATCCTTTTGTAAATACGTTGAAACAAATTCTCTTTATGCCCAATTTTTACACAGTAATTGATTTGAAAAACGGCTCGGGAATGAAAGATTATCTTTGCGGCCATTAAAAAGATACCAGTTATGATGACCATTATAGTTCCTACAGATTTTTCCAATGTAGCCAACAATGCTGCCCGTTATGCCGCCCAGATGATCACAGGCCAATATGATGCGCAGCTAGTCCTGTTCCATGTATATGAAAAAGCATCTGACCTCACGGAAGCTAATTCGCTTTTAGAAAAATTAAAAACAGAATTGCAGAGTTCAAGCATTGCCAAAATAGAATGCAGGATGGAAGAAGGTGGCGACGTAATCGATTGCCTCGAACGCCAGGCCCGCCATTTAGCTGCTCAATTGATTGTCATGGGTATTACGGGGAAATCAAGGCTTGAAAAAGTTTTTCTGGGAAGCAATACGCTGAAAATGGTGGAAAGAAATATCTGCCCGGTGCTGATCATCCCTCCTTCTTCTCAATTTACACAGGTCAAAAATGTATTGCTCCTTTCTGATTTTAAAGAGGTTTCCTCCACCATTCCTGTGGTCCCTATCAAGAATGTCTTACAAATATTCCGTCCGGCGCTCCATATCCTTAACGTGAACAGTGAACATTATGTGTCACTCACCACAGAATTTATGGGACAAAGAAGTCAGCTCCTTGAAATGTTCGGTGATATGAACCCCCAGTTTTATTTTGTGGGCACCTATGACCTTCACGAAACGGCGCAACAATTTGTTTCTGATAAGGAAATTGACATGCTGATTACCATACCCAAAAACCATTCTTTTTTTGGAAGTATGTTCAAAACCAGTAATACCAAAAGACTAGTTTATGAAAGTGCTATTCCAATCCTGGCTGCCCATGAGTAAGGAATCTGCCAGGTGATTAGTGGTAATGCTTTCCAAACGAACATTTGGAAGTTTATACAACCAATAATTGACGCTTCAGATCTATAGGTGCCCTTATAGCCATATTTCTGCCTGAAAAGTTCCACCTATCTCATAAAACAGGGTGATCTCTCTTTACAATGTGGATTAAAATGTCGATTTTGAATACCCGATAGCGTGGCTCTGCCTTGCTCCGAACTGCTGATCATGAAGAATATTAAATTAATAGAAATACCCTCGGAAATTGGAGCCGGTACCCGCGGTGCCAGCCTTGGTATAGACGCCATTAAGATCGCGGCACTGGATTTCATGAGTAACTTTTTCATCCATTTCCCTTCTGAAAAAATCCCTGTTGAAAACAAATTACTTTATGAACCCATTGAGTCTCCTTATGCCAAGCGGATCAAAGGCGTGGTTACGATGTATGAAAAGGTGAGCAAAGCGGTTTGCGACAGCATGAAAAATAATTTTTTCCCGATGGTAATCAGTGGAGACCATACCACATCAGGTGCTACGATCGCGGGAATCAAAATGGCCAGGCCTAAAAGTAAACTGGGCGTTATTTGGATAGATGCCCATGCCGATCTTCATACACCATATACCACACCATCGGGAAATATGCATGGCATGCCAGTAGCTATTGCCATCAATGAAGACAACGACGAAAGCGCTGTCCACGAACTGGATGCTGAAACGGTCAGGCAATGGAATTATTTAAAGAATATTGGC